>NZ_AULI01000005.1 GCF_000425205.1 Pontibacillus halophilus JSM 076056 = DSM 19796
GTCCACTCACCGCACGACTTACATTTATGACTCTTCTTTGGAACCTCCACATAAAGATGAAAATCTCCACCGATTTCTTCACTTTTCTTGATAATTACACTTTGTAGTCCTGGTATCGGGATGTTAGAATACACGTACACGCAACTCCTTTACTGATTTGTTTCTCGTCAATTCAAGTGTAGTAAAGATTGGAGCTTGCGTGTTTTTTTATGCCAAATTTTCTACGTACCCCAACAAATATTTTAGAGCCTAAATAAAAAGCCGCTACTTAGGAGTAGCGGCTTTATTTATGCCTTATTTTTTCTTTTTAGCAGCTTTCTCACGTTCGTTCTTGTTCAAGACTTTCTTACGAAGACGGATGGATTCAGGAGTTACCTCGCAGTACTCATCATCATCCAAGTATTGAAGAGCCTCTTCAAGTGTTAACTTACGTGTCGCTTTAATCGTGTTCGTTTGGTCTTTGTTTGCGGAACGAACGTTTGTTAAGTGTTTCTCTTTCGTGATGTTTACAGTCAAGTCATTGTCACGGTTGTGCTCTCCGACAATCATACCTGCGTAAACTTCTGTCGTTGGTTCAACGAAGATTGTACCACGGTCTTCTAGCCCCATGATGCCGTAAGTCGTCGCTTTACCGTTCTCAAGGGCAACAAGTACACCTTGTTGACGTCCACCAACTGTTCCTGGTAGGACAGGTCCGAAGTCTTCAAATGTGTGGTTTAGAATTCCGTAACCACGTGTTTGAGACATGAACTCGGTAGGGTAACCAATTAAGCCACGAGATGGAGCACGGAAGATAATACGTACTTGTCCGTTCCCTTGGTTAATCATATCAAGCATTTCACCTTTACGGTTACCCATTGATTCCATGACAGCACCTGTGTAATCTTCTGGAACATCAATTTGAACACGTTCCATCGGCTCGGACATGACACCGTCAACTTCTTTATAGATAACTTGTGGCTTCGACAACTGTAGCTCATAGCCTTCACGACGCATGTTCTCGATAAGGATGGATAGGTGAAGCTCACCACGACCACTTACCTTCCAAGCATCAGGAGATTCAGTTGGTTCAACACGAAGACTTACGTCTGTTTCAAGCTGAGTGAGTAGACGTTCTTCAATTTTACGTGCTGTTACATAGTCCCCTTCTTTACCTGCAAATGGACTGTTGTTCGTTAGGAACGTCATTTGTAGTGTAGGTTCATCAATACGAGGAATTGGTAACGCCTCTTGATGGTCTTGTGGAGTAACCGTTTCCCCTACGTTAATGTCTTCCATACCTGCTACGGCAACAATGTCGCCAGATTTCGCTTCGTTAATTTCCACGCGCTTAAGGCCGATGAAACCGAACAATTTAGATACGCGGAAGTTAGAAATCGAACCGTCCTTCTTCATAAGGGACACTTGCTGACCAACTTTGATACTACCGCGGAACACACGTCCAATTCCGATACGTCCTAAGAATTCGTTATAGTCGAGGAGGGTGATTTGGAATTGTAACGGTTCTTCAGCAGTATCTGCAGGAGCCGGAATGTTATCCATAATTGTTTCAAAGATTGGGTTCATTGTTTCTTTTTGTTCTTCTGGCTCGTGACCAGATGTACCCATAAGAGCAGAAGCATAGACTACAGGGAATTCAAGTTGGTCTTCATCTGCACCCAATTCGATAAATAGGTCTAGTACTTCGTCGATCACTTCTTCAGGGCGGGCATTCGGACGGTCAATCTTGTTTAATACAACTACAGGCGTTAGCTTCTGCTCAAGTGCCTTCTTAAGCACGAAACGAGTCTGAGGCATACAACCTTCGTAAGCATCAACAACGAGAAGAACACCGTCTACCATTTTCATAATACGTTCTACTTCGCCACCAAAGTCAGCGTGACCAGGTGTATCAAGAATGTTAATATGTGTATCATTATATTTAATCGCCGTGTTCTTCGCTAAAATCGTAATTCCACGCTCTTTTTCAAGGTCGTTGGAATCCATTGCGCGGTCATCAACATGCTCGTTATCACGGAATGTTCCGGAGTGGTGAAGCATTTGGTCAACCAACGTCGTTTTACCGTGGTCAACGTGAGCGATGATCGCAATGTTGCGTAAATCTTGTCTTAAATTCATGGATATATACTCTCCTCTATGATTCAGTTCACGTTCTGTTATGAACTTGCTTATTATAACACATTTTAAAGGTTGAAACGTGTTTATGCCTATTACACAGTAACAATTTACAACCATTTAATCAAATAAATCCCGAAAGAAAGAGAAAACCTTACCGTTGGCGGTAAGGTTTTACTAAATTTTTACTGGATTTCTTTGGTGCGTTCGTACAGTGTATTAAGCTCTTTAAGCACGTTCTCAGCATAAGTGAGAAAGGCTTCCCCATCTTGCAATACAGGGTCATTTCGATCAATCGTCACCCCGCATAACAGTTCTGCTTTCTTAACCGTTTCAAGTCGGTCTAGTAGTGCCATCATGGATTCATCCGAAAGTGTATCGTTTGAGATGACGTCTGGTTTCGTATGGTCTTTAGACCAGACAAAGCCTTCTGGGAGAGAGGAACGAATATCATCTATCTGAGATTTTAACACTCTGGCATAGGAGTCTTTAATCGGGCTTTCGTAAATCACAGCGAACCAGATAAATACATGGGACTCCCACAACCCAATCTGAAAGTGCGGCAGCTTCTTATAGCCGCGCTTACTGCTTGCAAGCGATGCCCAGGTGTCATTTGGAGGGTTCGTCGTTCGTCGTGCGTGTTTCGCCACATGGACGAACATTTCATCTCCGGTCATTGCGCTTACTGTTGGGGCAAGGTCGGTCGCAATGGATTCTAATTTCGGTGAAAGTGTGGAGCGTAACGCTTCCATGCGATCTTCTAGCCCATCTATATGGAAAATATTAAAATCTTCTTGTGTGAAGCCCTTAAAGTCACTCATTGTAAGTAAACCCCTTTGTCGAATAGTACTATAATATGACAATTAGTTTATCATAACGAATCGAGATTCAAAAATGTTATGAAGTTTCATGACGAAAGAAATGGGTTAAATAAAAGTAGTAAAACGTTTGTCAGTTCATGGTTTTGCGACATATACATGATTAAAAGAGCAAGTAAAAGGGAGTGAGGAACTTGAGACGACTCGTAGATACGATGAAAGAGAGAGAAGCTTCTGAGAAACTTCCTGTTGTTGAAATGGAGATTGATTATGAGTTGATGAATTTGCATGAAGCACTCCAACAAGGAGACGACGAACAAATTAATCTTGCAAAGTCGCGACTAAAGAAATTAAGACGGGAATGGATTCACTTACGTGCATAACGACTGTTATGACAAACTCCTGTGAGCGAGTGTATACTCGTTCTTTTTTGTGAATGTGAGATGAAACGGACCCTGCTAGTTAACAATAGATGAAGGGAACGGAAACTTTTGTTAGGATATAGAGGGAACTTATCATAGGAGGAGTCCGGTATTCAATGAGACAAGCTGACCGTCAAGCATTATATGATCAAGCGAAGCAATGGGTGTTAGAAGCCGGTGAGGCGATTCGAACGTCCATTCATAAACCATTAAGAATAGAAACGAAATCAAGCCCGAATGACCTTGTTACGGAAATGGACGAGCAAACAGAACGGTTCTTCGCTCAACATATTCATGAGACCTATCCTGAACATAAGGTGTTGGGAGAAGAAGGCTTGGGGGATGAATTAGACGACCTAACAGGAACTGTATGGATTGTCGATCCAATTGATGGAACGATGAATTTCGTCCATCAAAAACAAAACTTTGCCATATCCGTTGGTATTTATCAGGACGGCGTTGGTGAGATTGGGTTTATTTACGATGTAATGGCTGATGTTCTCTTCCATGCGAAACGGGGAGAGGGAGCCTATAAGAACGATCAACCTCTTCCGAATTTGGATGAGCGGGATGTTCAATTAGAGGCAGCATTAATTGGCTTGAACAACTTCTGGACGACAGAAAACCCACGTGTCGAAACGAAAGGGATTCACGCCCTTGTTCGTAAGGCTAGAGGAACTCGTTCCTACGGGTCTGCTGCTTTAGAATTTGCTTACTTAGCAGAGGGAATTATGGATGGATATGTCACAATGAAGCTCGCTCCATGGGATATAGCAGCTGGAATGATTCTTCTTAGTGAAGTAGGAGGAATCACAACTAGGGCTGATGGTAGAACGGTCAACCTACTTCAGAACAATTCTATCATTGCAGCGCACCCAAATATTCATGAAGAGCTGTATCGAGACTATATCATCTTGAAGAACACATAAGATTTTAGAACATACAGAAATATCGAATTTTAAATAGAAAGAGACCAAATCGAATTGATTTGGTCTCTTTCTTATTATGCTTCTGCAACTCTTCGTTTTCTCTTTACTGTAAATCCAAACCCCATAACAGCAAAACCTAACAATAGGAAGAATGCTGTAAGAAGATAGTTTCGATAGCCAATGGCAACTCCAGTTAAGAAAAAGCATCCGACTGCTAGTAAAGCAAGTAGCAGCATTTGCACATCTAACCGTTTCATGTTCATCCCATCCCTTCATGCTATTCTCCATTTTACTAAAAGTCTTAACATTTGAAAATGTTTCATTGTTTAAGGGTGTAACATTTAGTATGATGAAGAAAATGGAATCTATGGGGGGCACCGATATGACAGAATCCATTCAAATTTCAGCTGAAGAGCTACCGCCTATTGCAGGGTGGATTTTCTCTATGTTGGGTGGGGAGTTTGATTTAAATAATGCCAGTGACATGAGTGCGGTATGGAGTGGGGTATTCCTACTTTATGGGGTCATATTAGCATTGGCCATTCTGACCTATAAACTAGGATTTGCACGCAAGCTTCCTGTGCTGAAGTCTGCGGTTGTATATGGGGTATTAGCAGTTGGTTGTACAATATTAACCGTACCACTTGGTTTATTTCTACCAATAGCAGAAGCTTTAGTTGTCTCTTCTTTCATCTTGGGTGTATATCGCTATCGACTTCATAAAGAAAGAAGTAGCCGAGCTGACGCATCTTCTTCTTAATAAAAAGGCTGTCCAAATGATGATTGGACAGCCTTTCTGTATTAGTTAAGGTAGGTGTTTTTCTTTTTTTCGTTCTCTATTAAATCTAAATTTCCCGGTTGCAACACGGGCGTTAGTTTTGTCGGTGATTCGTTCATGACAGCCTTGACAAATAAACGTATGAGTTCTACGGTTCCTCATTCGTTTGGCTTGCAAAGAGTAACTGTCAATTTGCTGGACATCATCGCATAATACACATTTCACGCGCATTGTTTCACCTCAAATCTCTCTCTTTGCTTTCTAATTATAGCATGAACGAGCATAGAATTGTAAAATAAACATGTATGATTGGATTTTTTTCCATGTGAATAAGGGGAAAGGAAGTGGGGACGTGGTTAATCAAGTTGAAAAGGTCCTATCTAAACCTCAAATGGAGTTGCTGCAGCAAGAAAATCCGATGATCTTGGCGACGGTAGATCATGAGACTGGTGGCCCGATGGTCAATGCAATCTCCTGGATTTATGCACCAAAGCCTGATTGCCTTCAATTCGCCGTGCACGAACGATCTAAAATTGTAAGAAACATCAAAGAGAACAAAGAAGTCACATTTACATGGATGGGGCTTGATACAATGTACTCGATTACGGGCACTGTCGTTGGTGAACCGCTGCTTATTGAAGGAACAGGTCTACCGCTCGCTCGATTTCGCGTAGTGATTAGGGAAGTGAGAGACATTATGTATTATGGGAGTCGCCTCGTAACTAAGCCTACTATCGAGAAAACATATGATGTTCATGCAGCATCGAAGTTAGATTCAGCTGTTCTCCACTCTTTAAAGACTTTGTAAAAATGGTGTGTAGAGGCAGGATTGTCGTCACCTTCATCGAAATCATAGTTTGAAACTTCCAAGTTCAGGGAAGTGGATAATTAGAACGTAGAAAGGGTGATGGTCATGAAGAAGCGCTGGATTTATTCTACTGTTGGTGCAGTAAGTGCAGGTGCGCTTGCTTATGCGTTAACAGATGACAATCGTAGAACGAAGCTTAAAGATGGTGCGAAAGCGGTTACACAAAAAGTGAAATCGTCCCGTTCCAACAACCATTTTCCTGTTGAGGAATCTGGTCTACCAGAACAACAAGACCTAGAGAATTCTAAAATGGTCGATGAAGGTTCGCAATTTGGAGTACAATACTACAACCATGTTACCGATCAAGAAGCTGAAGAAATGACAAAGCATAACACCTAAATCCTATTAAGGATTTAGGTGTTTTTTATGCGTTTATATAAGGGGGGTTACTCTTTCCCGGATGTTTTTTCTTTCTGTCCTTTAGATTGGTTGTTCTCAATCTCTTCTAAATTTTGTTCGTTCTCACTATCTGTAGATTGTTTGTTTTGGTCAGGTTCTTTTGGTTGATTATTCTGATGCGGTATTGAAGATTCTGGCATGTAACGACCTACGATTCCGGCTAGTTCTTCGTTGAATCCTTTAACTGGGTGGCCTTGTCTTACCTTTTCGGCTATATGTCGAATCCGTTCACCTGCGTCAGCGTCAGCAACGACAATAGCGTTCTTGCCATACGGGTCTTCATAGAGAGCTTCGGCCACTTGGTATTTGATTGATCCTACACGTGAGCGGTCCAGGTCCTTGTCGACATCGATGGCGACTACGATGTAGTTACCTGCCACGACAGACGTTGCCCCACTGACATTCGGCACTCTATCTGCGATTTTTGACAAATGTTGGGCTAATTCTCGATTCGATTTAGATGCTTGATTTTGAGGTTCAGAATTCTTTACCTCGACAATTTTTGGATTGCTTTCTTGCTGCGATAAACTTTCTTGTTGGTCATTTTGGCAAGCTGTTACGAGAAATAGAAAGCAAATCATTAGGAATAAGCGCATAGTTGTGTCCTCCTTTATTTACTTCTATTTTCCGAAATTCGTCTATCCTTATGCATGGACACATATAGTAATAGCAGAAGCCTTGGCCAAACAATGGACTATGACTCAGGGGGCGACATTGTTGGATAAAATTTATGTAGTGGATACAAACGTGCTATTGCAGGACCCAACTTCCATCTTTTCATTTGAAGAACATGAAGTAGTCATACCAGCGATTGTGTTAGAAGAAGTGGACTCGAAAAAGCGGAATATGGATGAAATTGGTCGAAATGCACGAGAGGTATCGAGATTGATGGACCGGTTACGTACTCAAGGGAAGCTGCATGAGGGAGTGGAACTTCATAACAAAGGACACCTTCGAGTAGAGCTGAACCATCGTTCTTTCCAGAAACTAGAAGAGGTATTCATGGAAAGAACGAATGATAATCGTATACTAGCTGTCGCGTTAAATTTATCGATAGAGGAGAAAGAGAAGGGGTCGAAAAAAGAGGTTATCCTCGTCTCGAAAGATATGATTATGAGAATTAAGGCTGATGCACTAGGGTTACTAGCGGAGGATTTCCTATCAGACCGAGTTGTTAACGAGGATGTCATTTATAGCGGGTTTAGAGAACTGTATGTATCGGAAGATGATATCAACGTTTTCTTTCAAGCGGGTGAGCTTGACCTCAATCAACAAGTCGTACAGGCGCTCTATCCAAATGAGTTCGTCATCTTAAAGAATCGATCGAATCCCTCACACTCTGCTATAGGTATGATAAGGCATCGTGATGGGATGCTTCAGAAATGTCGATTCCAGAATGAACAGGCTTGGGGGATCCGTCCTAGAAATGCGCAGCAAACAATGGCACTTGAGTTGTTATTGAGAAAGGATATTCCGCTTGTCACAATGGTTGGTAAAGCTGGTACAGGAAAGACCTTACTAGCCTTAGCCGCTGGACTGTTGCAGGTGGAGGATTATCAACTGTACAAGAAGCTGTTAGTTGCTCGGCCCATTGTTCCGCTTGGGAAGGATATTGGCTATTTACCTGGTGAGAAAGAAGAGAAGTTAAGACCGTGGGTACAACCAATCTACGATAATCTAGAATATCTATTTGATGTGAAAAAGCCTGGAGAATTGGACCATATCTTATCCGGGATTGGCTCGATTCAAGTAGAGGCATTAACGTACATTCGAGGGAGAAGCATTCCGGAGCAACTAATCCTGATTGATGAAGCCCAAAATTTAACTAAGCACGAAGTGAAGACAATTCTTACGCGAATTGGTGAAGGGAGTAAAATTATTCTGCTTGGAGACCCGCACCAAATTGATCACCCATACTTAGATGAGTACAATAACGGACTTGTCCATGTTGTAGAGAAATTTAAAGACCAAAAAATAAGCGGTCATGTGAAGTTGGTGAAGGGAGAACGTTCTCCACTTGCTCAAATAGCTGCTGACAATCTATAAGAGAAAACCCGTCTGACCATTACTAAGGCCAGGCGGGTTTCTCGTTTATTAAAGGAATTCAATCTTTCTAACATGTGTAATCGGTTCATCTTTATTAGAACCGTCGGCGAAATAAATGTGGACTGGTCCACCTTCTTTTAACTGTTTCCCGTTTTGTGCGAATAAGAATAGGGCATCTTGTAATTGAGGAAGATTCACTTCCATAGTATCCTCATCAGTGTGGATTTTTGCAAAGCGGGCTGATTCTTGTACTTCTGCATTTTGAATGAACGGACGTATTGGCATTACATAAGTCCCTTCAAGGATCTCTCTTTTCTGAAGAGAGGATATGCTCTTATTAACGGGTGGGTCTAACTTCTGCTGGTACACTTCACGATCCCAGAACTGAGCGGCTTTCTTTACATCCTCATTCTCATCAATAGAAGCAGTTTGACGGTCTGTAAACGCTTTATCGAAATGGATTTTGCGATCATCAAAAATCCATACGCTTGGGTCAAGTGTGATTGGGTATTGGACGAGCCCTGTAAGTTGAATAATCATATATTTTGTCCACCTTTTCTAAAAATTCTCACTCTAGTATATCGAATACTTCAAATCTTTGCATCCAGGAGGGGATTGTACAATGAAAAAAGTTACAGAATCGATGCTGCACGAATGGATTCAGCAAGCAGAGCCATATAAGTCACTCGGGACAGTGGCGGATTACATTCCAGCGTTACAAAAGCAAAAACGCGAAGATATCGCAGTTAGTGTTTATCATCTCGACAATGATTGTGTAGGGGCAGGGAATCTTGAGAACACGTTCACAATTCAGAGTATCTCTAAAGTGTTAGCACTTGCCCTTGCGCTAATGGACCAGGGTGAGGATTATGTGTTCGCTCGCGTTGGGATGGAGCCATCTGGGGATCCATTCCATTCCATTGCTAAATTGGAACGGACGAATCCTTCAAAGCCACTAAACCCAATGATCAACGCAGGGGCACTAGCGGTTACCAATATGATAATGGGCTCAACTCCAGATGAGAAAGTAGGTCGATTACTCACCTTGATCCATGAAATGACGAATGATCAAAGCATTGGTTACGATGAGGAAGTTGCACATTCAGAATTTGAGACAGCCTTTCTAAATCGTTCCTTAAGTTACTTCATGAAGCAGCACGGTGTCATCGAAGGGAGTATAGAAGAGTTGTTGGATGCTTATACGAAGCAATGTGCAATTGAAATGAACATTAAACAACTTGCTCGTGTAGGGGCGGTCCTTGCGAACGAAGGGCGTGACTTAGAGAGTGGTAGGCAAATCATCCCTGTTCAATTAGCACGAATCTGTAAGACGTTCATGGTCACATGCGGGATGTACGATGCCTCTGGCTCATTTGCCATCCGTGTAGGAATTCCAGCGAAGAGTGGGGTTTCTGGAGCCATTGTAGGTGCGTTGAAAGGATATGGCGGTATAGCTGTATTTGGACCCGCTTTAGACGAAAGAGGGAACAGCGTTGTAGGGATGCAAGTACTTGAAACCATGGCAAGTCGGTTAGAGTTATCAATCTTCTAAAGGGGAGCCGTATAAATTTTACAGAACATGTATCTATTCTTGCAATTTTTCGGGTGAGACGCTAATATAAATAGAAGAAAGTCTGTATATATCGGAGGGGATTACCATGTCATCCGAAGTAGCGATCGATCACCGACAACAAGCTTATGCCCTTCTTAAGGCTGATGCAGAGAAAATTGCGAGACTAATCAAAGTGCAGATGGATAACTTAACCATGCCTCAATGTCCTCTGTATGAAGAGGTTTTAGATACACAAATGTTCGGTTTATCCAGAGAGATTGATTTCGCTGTTCGCTTGAACTTAATAAACGAAGAAGACGGGAAGAAACTGCTTGAAAATCTTGAGCAGGAAATGAATGCACTACATGAAGCTTCCCAACGTGCCAAATCTTAAACTCAAATTACTCCTTTTGGAGCTAATTTGAGTTTTTTTGCGTATATACGACACTTAAATCCTGTCTTACAATAAATACACAGGAAATAGAGGGGATTTCGTGAAGAAAGAAGGAAATTTCGAGAATAATCTAGTAAACTATAGACAGAAACAACTTCTACATAAGGATGAAAAAACATGAAAAAATTCTTCAAAGACTACGACTTTACATTGCTATTTGCTCCTCTTCTGTTAACCGCGTTCGGAGTGGTTATGGTATATAGTGCCTCCATGGTATATGCAGTAATTGGAGAAGGGCTAAGTAGCACACATTATTTCAAAAAACAGCTCACGTGGGTCAGCCTTGGATTGGTTGGATTCGTGACGATGATGTACTTTCCTTACCAAAAGCTTCAAAAACTCCGTAAGTTAATTCTCTTATTTGTCATTATCAGCTTACTTGCGGTCCAATTATTTGGGACAACCGTTAACAATGCGAAGTCATGGATAGACCTCGGTCTATTTAACTTTCAGCCTTCAGAAACAGCAAAGATTGGTCTAGTTATCTTTTTGAGTGCCATCTTTGCTAGACGCCAGGCTTATATGGAACAATTCGGACAAGCTGTCATTGGTCCGTTGATTGTTACGTCAATTGTATTCAGCCTAATTGTTTTTCAGCCTGATATCGGAACGGGTGCGATTGTATTGGCGATAGCGGCTAGTGTGTTTATTAGCTCTGGCATGCAAATGAAGCATGTTGCTTTAATGGGAATAGCGGGCATTGTAACCATTGCATTTGCAGCGATGAATATGGTGAGTGTGGAGCGTGTCAGTCGTTTTACAGGTGCCTATCAACCATTCCAGTTCCCAGAAAGTGATGGTTATCACTTGATTCAATCTTATGTAGCTATTGGTACTGGTGGTTTGGGTGGAGAAGGGCTTGGCCAAGGTGTTCAGAAGCTTGGCTATTTATTAGAACCACATACAGATTTCATCATGGCAGTTATTGCTGAAGAATTAGGTGTCATTGGAGTCGCCATCGTTATTGGATTATTGGCGCTCATTGTATTGCGTGGATTTTTCATTGCGAGAAAATGTAAGGATGCGTTTGGAAGTCTACTTGCCATTGGTATATCCTTCATGATTGGAATCCAGGCATTTATTAACTTGGGAGCGGTTAGCGGTTTGTTGCCTGTTACCGGTGTCCCACTTCCCTTTGTCAGCTATGGGGGCTCATCCCTGTTAGTGCTACTTGCTTCTGTAGGGATTTTAAATAATATTGCACGACAAGTACGCAGTGAGGACTACACATCAATCAAGAAAACAGAGGATGTAGATACAACAAGAGAACGAACATCGTACACTCCCCACTATCAAAATCGAGGAGGAAAACCATGGGTGAAGTAACGTCAATTCGTAAAATGTTAGTAGCGAATCGCGGTGAGATCGCGATTCGCGTTTTTCGGGCCTGTACGGAGCTTGATATCCGTACAGTTGCCATCTACTCAAAAGAGGATGTAGGTTCTTATCACCGCTATAAAGCTGATGAAGCCTACTTAGTTGGGGAAGGGAAGAAGCCGATTGATGCTTATTTGGATATTGAAGGCATCATCGATATTGCTAAATCCGTAGGTGTAGACGCGATTCATCCAGGCTACGGATTTCTATCAGAAAACATTCACTTCGCCAGACGCTGTGAAGAAGAAGGGTTAATCTTTGTTGGTCCTACGAGCGAACATTTAGATATGTTCGGTGATAAAGTAAAGGCTAGAACACAAGCCATCCAAGCAGGTATACCGGTCATCCCAGGAAGCGATGGCCCAGTTGGAAGTATAGAGGAAGTACAAGCATTTGCTCGTACATATGGCTATCCAATTATGGTGAAGGCTTCACTAGGTGGCGGTGGACGTGGCATGAGGATTGTGAGAGATGAGAATGCCTTACAAGACTCTTATGACCGCGCCAAGTCAGAAGCAAAGGCTGCGTTTGGCAATGATGAGCTTTACGTAGAGAAGCTAGTTGAGAAGCCGAAGCACATAGAAGTTCAGATTCTAGGGGATGCTGATGGGAATATCGTGCACTTGTATGAGCGCGATTGTTCTGTACAAAGACGCCATCAGAAAGTCGTCGAAGTTGCACCAAGTGTTTCACTTCCAACACAATTAAGAGAAGAAATATGCAATGCTGCCGTCAAGCTAATGAATAATGTACGCTATTTAAACGCAGGGACAGTGGAATTCCTTGTTACAGACGAAGAATTCTTCTTTATTGAAGTGAACCCGCGTGTTCAAGTCGAGCATACCATCACGGAATTAATCACGGGTATTGACATTGTTCAAGCCCAAATTATGATTGCCGAAGGTCATAATCTTCATGCATCTCCAATCTCAATCCCACACCAAGATGATCTACGTACGAATGGATACGCCATTCAATCTCGTGTTACTACAGAAGACCCACTCAATCAGTTTATGCCTGACACAGGTAAAATTATGGCCTATCGTTCTGGCGGAGGCTTTGGGGTACGCTTAGATGCCGGTAACGGTTTCCAAGGTGCAGTTATCTCTCCCTACTACGACTCACTGTTAGTAAAAGTCTCAACATGGGCCTTAACATTTGAACAAGCCGCTCATAAAATGGTTCGTAATTTACGTGAATTTAGAATTAGAGGAATCAAGACAAATATTCCGTTTTTAGAGAACGTCGTGTTACATAAACAATTCTTAAATGGTTCGTATGATACGACGTTTATTGATCAGACACCTGAGTTGTTCGTATTTCCAAAGCGAAAAGACCGAGGAACGAAGATGTTGAACTATATCGCGGACACAACTGTAAACGGTTTCAAAGGGACGACGAAGAAGAAGAAACCAATCGTCAATCCAGCACGATCTCCGGTGGGAGATAGGGGGGGCGTTTCAACGAGTCGTAATCCAAAGCAACTACTTGATGAAGAAGGTCCAGAAGCGGTTGCAGCATGGTTAAAACAACAGAAGGAAGTGCTTTACACGGATACGACATTTAGAGATGCCCACCAGTCTTTGTTAGCTACTCGTATTCGAACAAGAGACTTAGAATCCATTGCAGAACCGACGGCGTCTTTATTGCCCAACTTATTCTCACTTGAGATGTGGGGTGGAGCTACGTTCGATGTAGCCTATCGATTCTTGAAGGAAGACCCGTGGGAACGTCTGCTTAAGCTTCGGGAGAAAATGCCGAACATGCTCTTTCAAATGTTGCTGCGTTCAAGCAATGCTGTCGGCTACAAGAATTATCCAGACAACGTTATTCAAGAATTTGTTACCCAAAGTTCCCAAGCAGGGATTGATGTCTTCCGAATCTTTGACAGTTTGAACTGGGTGGAAGGTATGAAACATACCATCCATGCTGTGCGAGAGAATGGAAAGATTGCTGAAGCATCCATGTGCTATACAGGGGATATTCTGGACCGGAACCGCTCCAAGTATAATTTGGAGTACTACAAGCAGCTTGCTAAAGAGCTTCAACAAGCAGGTGCACACGTGCTAGGGATTAAAGATATGGCAGGTCTCCTGAAACCAGAATCTGCATACCAGCTTGTTCGCACATTAAAAGAGTCAATCGACATTCCAATCCATCTTCATACACACGATACAAGTGGAAACGGAATCTTTACGTATGCGCGTGCAATTGAAGCGGGTGTAGATGCTGTGGATGTAGCTGTAGGTACAATGGCAGGCTTAACATCCCAACCGAGTGCAAGTTCCCTTTATTACGCCCTTGAAGGGAATGATCGTAAGCCGAATATAGATGTGCAAGCTTATGAAGAATTAGGGCATTACTGGCAAGACGTCCGTCGTTACTATGAGGACTTCGAAAGTGGAATTCTATCTCCACACACAGAAGTCTATGAGCATGAGATGCCGGGGGGACAGTATAGCAATCTTCAACAGCAAGCAAAGGCGGTTGGCCTAGGCGAGCGTTGGGATGAAGTGAAGAATATGTACCGAAGAGTCAATGATCTGTTTGGTGACATTGTTAAAGTAACCCCATCCTCGAAGGTAGTAGGAGACATGGCACTATTCATGGTCCAGAACGATTTAACTGAACAAGATATCTACGAGAAAGGGGAAGGCATTCGTTTCCCTGATTCGGTAATAGAATTGTTCCAAGGTTATCTTGGTCAACCGTACCAAGGATTTCCAGAACAGTTACAGAAGATTATTCTTAAAGGAAGAGAAGCGATTACGGTTCGCCCTGGAGAGCTCTATGAGGATGTGGATTTCAGTCAGCTTAAAGAAGAGCTGTTTCATAAGTTGGACAGACAAGTAACAGACTTCGATGTGATTTCTTATGCACTTTATCCGAAGGTGTTTATGGACTACCATTCCTTTTACGAACAATATGGCAATATGTCTGTCTTAGACACACTCACGTTCTTCTATGGTATGCGTCTTGGAGAATCCATTGAAGTCGAAATTGAACAAGGAAAGACGTTAATTGTAAAGCTTGTTTCCTTAGGTGAGCCTCAGGTAGATGGAACGAGAGTCGTTTATTTCGAATTAAATGGACAGTCTCGAGAAGTTGTCGTTCGGGACCAAAGTATCCAAACCTCTGTAAAAGAAAGACCAAAAATGGATGCCTCGAATCCTTCTCATATCGGAGCTACGATGCCAGGAACAGTAGTAAACGTGTTAACTGAATCTGGCGAGCAAGTGAAGAAGGGGGATCATCTTATGATCACAGAAGCGATGAAGATGGAGACGACGGTACAAGCTCCATTTGATGGGGTTGTAAGCCAAGTGCATGTTGCGAATGGCGATGCTATTAAGGTTGGAGATCTATTAATAGAAGTCTCTTCAAACTAACTGTGTTCACAAAATAAAACAAGCTCAGAGCTAGGCTCTGAGCTTGTTTATTGTGTACTATGCTTGTTGTTGTTTCGCTTCTGAAGATTGTAGCATTTCCTTTTCGTATTTTGCACTTCGATTTGAAAGGAGTACAAAGTACGTTAACAGTCCAAAGAAGATGGAAATAATCAATGCATGGAATAACGGGAATAGCAGTTCAGACAGCGTCATAACGGTCATCGCACCTGTTAGTCCCTGCAAGAAAATAAGCGTCGTAGCTACGACCCATCCGCCGAACATAAGCTGACTATGACGGTAACTCTTCGTAATACGGAAGAGTAGGTAAATAACCCAAATGACAAGAACACCTGCTGCTAATCTGTGACCCATTTGCACAGTTTGGATAAAGGAAAAGTTCCAATCACCAGGTGCATAGTTGCTACAAAACGGGAAACTACCGCAAGCGAACTGTGCTTCTGTGTGGCGAACGAGTGCCCCTGTATAGGTTACCGCTAATGTATACAAGGTAATCCCATAAAAATGTTTACGTAAACCGCTATCAATCTTTAAGGACTTCGCGTCAAATTTAAGATCAACTTCAAATACAAGCAATGTTAGAAGTAGGATTGATGCAAATGAAATAAGCGAAATACCAAAGTGAGCAGCAAGTGTAAAGTCGTTCTGGCCGAAGACAACGGCTGCTGCCCCGATAAGCCCTTGAAGAACGAGGAAGAATACGGAAAGGATGGCAAGAAGCTTCGTTTCTCGTTTATGTCCAATCTTTCTCCAAGCGATAATAGCCATTAATAGAACTAAGAATCCAACGCCACCTGATACTACACGGTGACTCAGTTCGATAATTAACTCTGGGGTAATATTTGACGGGATGAGTTGCCCGTGGCATAGCGGCCAGCTACGTCCACAACCCATTCCGGATTCTGTCTTCGTTACAAGCGCTCCACCAATGAGCACAAATAACATCCCAAGTGAAGACAGGACTGAAAGGAATTTTAATAATTTCATCATAGATGTTCCTCCACCTCTCTGTGTATCTAGTGGAATACTTACATAGTAATATAGTCAAGAAAAGTCGTGCAATCTTTATTCTGTTTGTTCATCAAACCGACACAAACTTTATCATATCATGGATTGCTCCTATGTACAGTATTGGTAAAGAAGGAACCGTAAAAAAGGATGATAAAGGAAAAAATGTGACTACTTCTTGAACAAAATGACAAAAAGTTCTTGCAACTTGTTTCTTTGTTTGCTAGAAATAAAAAGGAGAAACTTCCTTCTTTTACATAATGTTCAATGTTTCTTCACAAAGGCTGTATAAATCATGACAATATTGTGGATTAAATAGAATCTAAAAATATTCCATGATACAATGAGATTGTTGTAGTCTGCTACTAGAAACGAGATTGTTACCCTCCTAAATAAAAGAACTGAAGCTTGTTTAGTAGCGTTATATTTGTGAGGGAAGTTGAAGGAGGAAGGTTGAGAAGACTATGAATAATCCAGAAACAGTCGACACAACTTCTCGAGTGATGAATGCATCTGCAAAAGATCAAGATGTTCGTTCCCTGTGGGCAGACATCTCATCTTTGATTAAGACCGGCATTATTTATTCCAATTTAATGACGGCATTTGCTGGCTTTTGGTTAGCGCTATACTTTGCTGATGCTCCTTTCCTTGCTAATTGGCCGGCATTCGTTCTGTCAATGGCAGGAACCGCTTTCATTATCGCGGGTGGTTGTATCATAAATAACTATTACGATCGTGACATTGATCAAATTATGTCACGAACAAAACAGCGTCCGACCGTAACCGGAACGATGTCATTGCAGACCATCTTGGTTATGGGAATTATCGTTTCTATAATTGGAGTAATCTTATTGTCCTTTACCACATGGACAGCTACTGCAATCGGAATCTTTGGTTGGTTTGCCTATGTTGTTCTTTATACAATGTGGTCGAAACGACGCTATACGCTGAATACTGCAATTGGTAGTTTATCTGGTGCTGTGCCTCCTTTAATTGGTTGGGCAGCAATAGACCCTAACTTGCACTTTGTTGCTTGGGTACTATTCTTAATTATGTTTATTTGGCAGACGCCGCACTTCTTAGCACTTGCTATGAAGAAAACCGATGAATATGGCAAAGCAGGTATTCCAATGTTGCCAGTTGTTCATGGGTTTAACATGACTAAGCGTCAAATTATAATTTATGTTGCATGTTTATTACCACTACCATTTTATCTTGCATCGTTAGGAACGATTTTCACAACGATTGCCATTATCATAACTGTAGGCTGGTTTGTATTAGGGGTTGCCGGCTTCTTTATGAAGAATGATTTAAAATGGGCTTCACTTATGTTTGTCTATTCTCTCAATTATTTGACCATCATGTTTGTAGGGATGGTTGTGGCGACACTGCCGCCTTTATTCTAATTGGAACGTAGGGACCCATATCCTGGGTTCCTAGTTCTTATATAAACTACAACGTTTGAGAAAGAGAGGTATTTAGATGAAGGGATGGATGGGAAAATCACGGATTTTGTTTTCACTAACCTTGCTTATGCTAGTGTTAAGCGGCTGTGGGAAAACGAATCTAACGGCTCTTGATCCTAAGGGGGAAGGCGCTGAGTCTATTTATGACCTCATGATGTTAAGCGTTATCATTATGACTGGAGTCGGAATTGTCGTTCTCGTGATTTACACGTTTGTGCTTATACGGTATCGCCGTAGAGAAGGGCATGAGGATTATGTGCCTAAGCAAACGGAAGGTAACAAGTTTTTAGAGATTTTATGGACTGTAATCCCGATTTTGCTACTTGTTGTATTGGCGATTCCAACTGTGCAGAAAACATTTATGTTAGCCGACACAACACCTTCTGCTGAAGATGAGAAGGATGCAATTAAAATTGAGGTAAGCGGTCAGCTGTACTGGTGGCATTATACTTATAATGGTCAGGAAATTCAGGCAAGTCAAGATTTATACATTCCGACCGGTGAACGAGTATACTTAAATCTTAAATCTCAAGATGTTATTCACTCTTTCTGGGTTCCATCACTAGCAGGGAAAATGGATACAAACCCAGGTGAGAACGAAAACGAAATGTTCATTCAAGCATATGAAGAGGGCGTTTACTACGGTAAATGTACAGAATTTTGTGGACCTTCACACTCTATTATGGACTTCAAGATTGTAGCTGTAAGTCCTGAAGAGTTCGACCAATGGGTGAGCGATATGCAGAATGTAAATGCAGATGCTACTCCAGAATCTGCTTCTGCTCAAGAAGGTAAGGAACTCTTCAAACAGCAAGCATGTATAGGTTGCCACGCAATCGGATCGTACCCTAACTCTAATGTAGGTCCGAACTTAACAAACTTCGGCGATCGCGTCGAAATTGCTGGTGTTCTCGATAATGATAAAGAAAGTCTTGTCGATTGGTTGCAGGACCCTGAGAAATATAAGCCTGGCAACTTGATGACAGGGAAATATGGAGACACCGAGTCTGCGAAGCCGTTAACGGATGAAGAAGCTAGCAAAATTGCAGACTATCTTCTTCAGTTAAAACCGTCTGAAGTTTCACCTGAATCTGCCGAGGCAGACGAATAGAGAAAAGGGAGGTCTTAGCGTGAGTACAGCCTATGCTGAAAAAAGCGGCTTTGGTGCAACTCTTTGGGACTACCTTACAACCGTAGACCATAAGAAGATTGCCATACTTTATTTAATTGGAGGAGGATTTTTCTTCCTTCTTGGTGGTTTAGAAGCGTTAATTATTCGAGCGCAATTACTATTTCCAGACAATGAATTAATCCAGGCAGGTACGTACAACCAAATCTTTACGATGCATGGTACGACGATGATATTCCTGGCTGCGATGCCTTTAATCTTTGCTTTAATGAACGCAATTGTCCCGCTACAAATTGGTGCACGAGATGTTGCGTTCCCGTTCTTGAATTCACTCGGTTTCTGGCTGTTTTTGTTTGGTGGTGTGCTTCTTAACTGCTCGTGGTTCCTTGGTGGAGCCCCAGATGCAGGTTGGACAGCATATGCCCCGTTATCCACGACCGCAGAAGGTCATGGGGTAGATTTTTATGCCCTTGGCTTACAAATTTCGGGAGCAGGTACACTTATTGCCGGAATTAACTTTTTAGTTACAATTGTAAATATGCGTGCTCCAGGTATGACTTACATGAGGATGCCATTATTCACTTGGACATCATTTGTAACAAGTGTGTTAATCTTATTTGCGTTCCCTGCCTTAACGGTAGGTTTGTTCCTTATGATGTTCGATCGATTGTTTGGGGCAAATTTCTTTGACCCGGCGATGGGTGGTAACCACATAATTTGGGAGCATTTGTTCTGGATTTTTGGTCACCCAGAAGTATACATTCTTGTACTACCAATCTTCGGTTTGTTTAGTGATATTATTTCCACATTTTCTAAGAAACGTTTGTTCGGATATTCTGCGATGGTCTTCGCGGTTGTCCTAATTGGCTTCTTAGGTTTCATGGTTTGGGCACACCATATGTTTACAACTGGTTTAGGTCCAATTGCCAACTCCATCTTCGCAATTGCTACGATGGCAATCGCAGTACCAACTGGGATTAAAATCTTTAACTGGCTGTTTACGATGTGGGGCGGAAGTATTCACATGACGACCGCTATGCTTTGGGCTGTTGCCTTTATTCCATCCTTTACACTAGGTGGATTTGGTGGGGTAATGCTTGCTGCAGCTGCTGCGGACTATCAGTATCATGATACGTATTTCGTTGTTGCGCACTTCCACTACGTAATTGTCGGTGGGGTAGTGTTCGGTGTATTTGCAGGCCTTCATTATTGGTGGCCTAAGATGTTTGGTAAAGTGTTAAATGAAAAGCTAGGGAAGTGGGCGTTCTGGCCGTTCTTCTTTGGATTCCATTTAACGTTCTTTATCCAACACTTCCTAGGCTTGATGGGAATGCCTCGTCGTTACTGGAAGTTCCAACCGGACCAAGGGCTTGAACTTGGAAACATTGTGAGCTCATCCGGAGCAGTACTGATGACGATTGGAGCGGTCATCTTCCTAATTAACGTTGTGTATACATCAATTAAAGGTGAGGATGCTGGGGCAGACCCGTGGGATGGTCGAACGCTTGAATGGGCAATTCCATCGCCGCCACCATTCTATAACTTTAAGCAAACTCCACTCATTCGTGGTTTAGATCCACTGTTCATTGAAAAGCAGCAAGGGAATGGAAAGATGACCCCTGCTGAACCGCTTGGTGACATTCACATGCCGAACAATTCCATTGTTCCATTCATTATGTCATTTGGATTGTTTGTTGCAGGATTTGGTTTGATCTACCAAGTTGATGATGCCACTTGGCTTTGGGCTGTCGGGATTGGGCTTGCCATTACGCTATTCAGCATGCTTTTCCGTTCTGTTAAGGATGACTTAGGCTATCACATCCATAAAGAGGACTTAGAAGAGGAGGCTGATGCAGAATGAGCGACCAACAATTAGAGCGTTTAACACCTGAAACGATGCCCCGTGACCCAGAGAAGGCCACATTGGAAGGAAAGAATAAATTTCTTGGGTTCTGGTTCTTCTTAGGCGGAGAGACCGTACTATTTGCAAGCTTGTTCGGTACGTATCTCGCTTTAAACAATTCACCTGCGGGGGGACCTACAGCTGATGAATTGTTTGGGCTTGAACTCGTCTTCATTATGACGATGTTGCTGTTAACAAGTTCCCTTACGAGTGTGTATGCCATTTATCATATGAAGAACTTGGATTATGGAAAGATGCAGACGTGGATGTGGATTACCGTATTACTCGGTTTCGCGTTCCTTGGCTGTGAGATCTATGAATTCTATGAGTATGTTCATCATGATGGATTTGGCTTCACGACTTCTGCATTCAGTTCTGCCTTCTACACATTAGTCGGTTTCCACGGAGCTCACGTCACGTTTGGTTTGTTATGGATTGTCGCACTTCTCTTGAGAAACGCTAAGAGAGGGCTGAACTTGTATAACGCACCGAAGTTTTATGTGGCGAGTTTATACTGGCACTTCATTGATGTTGTGTGGGTATTCATCTTTACCGTCGTTTATCTTATGGGAAAGGTGGGCTAATCATTGGCAGACAATATCGAGAACAATCCGACCAACTTAGACTTCTATAAGAAGAAGAATAAAGAAGAGATGAAGTACCAAGTTGTAACGTTCGCTTTGATGATTTTCTTTACACTAGTCGCTTTCTCTATGGTAGCCTTTGGAGATTTCGGTACACAGTTCGTCATCCCAGTAATCTTGTTGCTTGCTGGAGTACAAGTAGCGTTTCAGCTCTATTACTTTATGCACATGAGTCATAAAGGACATGGTATGCCAGCGTTGATGTTATGGTCAGGAGTTTTCGTAGCGGTATTAACGATTGCTGCGATGGTGACCATTGTATGGTGGTAAGTGGGGAAAGGGCGAAGAGTAATCTTCGCCCTTTTTTTCAACTTTCACAATATAGTAAGAAAACACTGACAGTTTCATTCAATTTCCAGTTAAAATAGTAGATAGAACATCTTAGAACGGATGGAGTGAGTCAAATGTGGTTGGAATTGCAAATATTTGGTTTGCGAGCGTTGTGGAGCCCATACTATGCGTTGTTCGTAGTGGCATTGGCAATCGCTTATTATTTAGTAACGGTTCATTTCCGGACACGTTTCGGTGGGGAGGAAAAGCCAAGCGGGAAGCAACTGGGTATGTTTTATTCGGGGTTACTGTTGCTCTATATCGTAAAGGGATCTCCGCTCGATTTATTGGGACACATTATGTTTACGGCACATATGGGCCAAATGGCGCTCTATTACTTGGTCTTTCCAATCTTGATTATTAGAGGGATTCCAAAATGGATTTGGCGTAAGCTGTTTCAACAGTCATGGCTTAAAGGGCCGTTACGAATCATGACGAAACCACTCGTTGCGTTATTGCTATTTAATGGACTCTTTTCAATCTATCATATACCTCTTGTCTTTGATTTCACAAAGACAAGCGAAACCGCGCATGCAATTGTGACAACTGTTATCTTATTTACAGCCTTTTGTATGTGGTGGAGCGTATTCGCGCCGATTGAAGAAGAGGAACGGTTGTCTCCTTTACTTAAGATTGGATACATCTTTGCTAATGGGATATTAATTACACCAGCTTGTGGTCTTATTATCTTTGCTGAATCACCGATTTACGCAACGTACTCAAGTACAGGTGCGTGGGTGCAGGCATTAAGCTTATGTGTTCCAAGTGGTGTATTAGATGGCCTGACACTCTCAGGACCTGAGTTATTCTCATCCATAAGCTTGCTTCATGACCAGCAGCTAGGGGGGATTGTCATGAAGATTACTCAGGAGATTGTATTTGCTATTATTATTGCGGTCGTATTCTTCGCCTGGTTCTCTAAAGAAAATGACACGATTGATCCATTGCCTGAACAAGCGTAACCGATCATATCTTAATACAATTCATACATGAGATACAGACAAGGGAAAGAGGGAGAGGGAATGCCGGTTTTACCAACGATTAGCACATTTTTTATTGTACTTAGTGCAGTTTTAATTGCCATTGGATGGGTGCTTATTGCGAAGAGGAAATTAGAAGCACATAAGCGGATGATGGTCGCAGCGGCTATTAGCGCTTTAACGTTTTTTATCATCTATATGTCTAGAACCATTTTTGTAGGGAATACGAGCTTTGGTGGGCCTGAGGAGATTAAGGTCTACTATACAAGCTTTTTAATATTTCATATCGTGTTAGCGACAGTGGGTGGTGTGTTTGGGTTAGTGACGCTATGGCTTGCGTACAAGGCGAATATCCAACGCCACCGTAAATGGGGGCCTGTAACGTCTATAACTTGGTTCTTTACAGCGATTACGGGTGTAGCCGTTTATCTGTTGCTGTATGTTGTCTATGATGGCGGTGATACAACAAGCATGATAAAGGCCATCTTAGGAACTTAATATCTATTCTTGCCTTACTTTCAATAGAAAAGTAAGGCTTTTTTAATGAATACGTAGATTTAGCGTTTATTGTGAATGAATATGAGGAAATAGAACAAAGATATTATGAATCTATACATAGCATCAATTTACGAACCAAGAAGGGTGTGAATCAGTTGGACCTAGAGACCCCACGTTTGATTCTGTTCCCATTAAGCTTAGAGCAAGCTCAAAGCTTAATGACTGAAACCAATCAATATCCAAAATGGCTCAACGTCCCATTTGATAGTTTGTGGCCTCATGATGGGCTGAAGGCTTTGTTGCCAATCTATGCCGAGAACATAGAAACAGACGATTCCCATTACGGTTTTGGCCCATGGGTAGCTGTAGATAAGCATAAAGAAGTGGTTGTAGGTGACGTTCAATTTAAAGGAAAGCCGATACATGGTGAGGTGGAAATTGGATATTTCGTTTCCAATATTCATAGGAACCAAGGTTATGCGAAGGAAGCAGTCGAAGCCATTATTCAATGGGCATTTCAGCACGAATCGATCCATCACGTACGTGCTGTTTGCGACGCGAATAATGTTCCGTCTTGTCGAGTGTTGGAAGCGTGTGGCTTTAAGCGACTTGGTGAGGATAATGGAATTATTCACTTTAAAACGACTAAACAACGAAACCACGCGATATAGAAAAAAGGAGCAGGCCATTGGCTGCTCCTTTTTTCTATATTTTGAAGTTTGTCTTGATGATTCCTGCTTCTTTCGCTGAGTTGAATGCAATAACAACGAGTGGGCCAACAAAGAATCCAAGGAAACCAATCAGTTGTAAGCCAATATACATGGCGATCAACGTGGCGAGAGGCGATAACCCTATATGTCTTCCCATTACTTTCGGCTCAACAGTTCTACGAATTGCAAGAAGAAGGATGGCGAGGATGGCAAGTTCTGTACCCATCGTAAATTCACCGATAATCAACATGTATAACGCCCATGGTCCTAAGATTGCAATAGAACCAATGATAGGGATGAAATCTATAATCCAGATGATAAATGACATAAGCAACGCTACGTTTGGAGAAATGAAGAGTAGCCCAATCAACGTAACGATGAAGATGACGATGCTGACTAGAAATTGTGCTTTCAAGAATCCGAAGACTACGTACGAAAGTCGGTTACTCATGAACTTTACTTTCTCTGCAGTCTGGTCTGTCATATGGTCAAAGGCCATTTTCTTGAGCCTTGGCATCTCGAGCATAAATAAGAATAATGCAATTAAGTAAACAATTAAACTTACGAGTAGCTCGGGTATGCTTGCTGCAACAGAAGCTAGATTTTCAATTGTTTCATTACTAGCTACAGTTTCTCTTAAGCTTTGAAGATTCTGGCCAACACCTGACTCTAGCTCTGATACGAAGGGTTCAGGCAGCCCTTCTGTAAATCTGTCGTACGTACTCTTTTGTTCATTGAAGTAATTCTCAAGCTGTCTTATGTAAGAAGGTATATTCTCAACAAATTGAATGGTCTCTGTCACCACTCGAGTGACAACATAGGTTCCTACGATTCCAAGAATAATTAAGAACGAAATATATACGGTAATCACGGATAGTCTTCGCTTTAATTTAAACCTGTACTGTAAAAGCCGAACACCTGGTCCAAGAAAGAGAGCGGTAATGAACGCAATGATTAAAGGAACGGATACAGGAAGAATAAAGTAAGCGGCTATGACGGTTACGATACTGAGAAATAGAAGGATCCACTGGCGTTTTGTTATTTTTCGCAACAATTTGGGTCAAAAAGCTCCTTTCGAAACAACACTGTTAATGAAAATATAGCATGAATTGCACTCGTTTGCACTCTTAACGTTTAGAACTTAAATCATTTTGTATGAATTACTTAAAGAGGACATATGGTTGAAGAAAGGGGGGAATTTCGTGTGGCAGGAGTTTAAGGCGTTCGCTGTGAGAGACAATGCCTTCGAACTAGCCGTTGCGGTGGTTATTGGGACTGCCTTCGGAAAGATTGTAACTTCACTTGTAGACGATATCATCATGCCGATTGTAGGGGTAGTAGCAGGAGGCATTCATTTAGATACATTAGCCTTATCTTACCGTGGAGTTGATATTGTATACGGGTCTTTTCTTCAGGCGATGTTAGATTTCTTCATCATTGCGTTCTCCATTTTTCTTTTCTTTAAGGTTATCTTCACGCTAAGGGGGAAGGATTCGACTTTAACGCTTAAGAAACGAACAACGGAGGAGTTGCTTAAGGATATTCGTGATTTAATGCAGGAACAAAATGAAGGATTAATTCATCGTAGGGAGAAGCCACGTGTACAAGCTCCACGCATTTCAATTCAGGACAAGTCTAAGAAAAGGTGAACGGGGATGGCATTATCCATCCCCGTACTGGTTATTACGACTCTTCTACTTCTTCTGCTTGTTTTGAAACGGCATCGTCTTCCTCAGATGCCCTTTGTTGGGAACGGGTTCCGTCTTGAGAAGAAGATTGTTGATTCTTCTTTAAGTATTCAAGCTCTGCGCGAAGTCGTTTGTTCTCCTCACGCAATGTTTCTTGTTTGTTTTCTTGAAATTCATTAATTTGCTCCCTAACTTTCTCGAGCAGTTTGTTACTTCGTTCAACGAGTGTTTCAGGAAAGTCTTCTCCATCTCCGTACTCGACACCGTGTGGGTAATAGTGTTTACCAAGAAGCGGTGTTAGAAGCTGCATAAGTGCATGTCTACTATCTACAGTACCTTCAACAGCAAATCCTTGAACACGTAAGTAATACGTAATCCCTTTGGTGGGAGAAGAGAATTTGTAGTCATACGTGACTCGCTCGTAATCCCATTGTCCCCCTCGAACAAAACCGCAATCATCAAGAATGTGGTTCAGCTTGTCAATGGCTACTACAGTACCTTCAATCCCTTTTCCATCTATTCTCATGTTACCATCCCCTTACATCAATTATGTAACTGTTTCCATCATATAAAAAATGGCACGAACTTTCAATTGTTTACAGCGTAAACTGAGGTTTCTATGCAAGATTCACGACTCCGTGGTTAAACTACGTAAAGATGACGGAAGGAAAGTTGTTCTGTCATAACACCCTTTGATGGAGGCGGTCGTAATGAAGAATTTAAAAGACGTCATGACTACAGATGTTGCATGTTGTTCTAAAGATGAGACGTTGTTCAATGTTGCGAGTAAAATGAAACAGCGTGATGTGGGTTCCATCCCTGTCTGTGACGATCAGAATCATCTGCTTGGTATGGTGACAGACCGAGATCTTGTACTCCGAGGTTACGCAGATAAAAAGCCTGGTTCTTGTGCTGTACATGAAGTCATGAGTGACCAACTTACTTCTGGTGAGCCCGGCATGTCTGTAGATGAAGCAAGTAAATTAATGGCGACGAAACAGATTCGACGCTTACCAGTTGTGGACAATGGGAAACTAGTAGGGATTGTTTCTCTTGGAGACTTGTCATTAGAGAAGTTCTCAAATGAAGCTGCTGGCCATGCGTTAGAAGAAATTTCTGAGCGACCACAAGCCCATTAAAGAAAAGGAGGGCCGTTTCGCTGTCCTCCTAACTCAGCTTGTAGAGAAGCTAGATGTTTCTCTACAAGCTATTCTTTTGTATCTTCTCACTACCATTAAGAAAAAATCCAATAAAACATTTTCCACCTGACTTTTCGTTCGGGTTGTTTTAATTCAACTCTAGCAGATTGATTCATAATTATTACTAGAATCTATATAATAGATTGTAACAGGATATAAAGGAGCCAATAGAATGAAATGGGTACGATTGCTGCTCGTTATATGGATAATAATCTTGCTCGCATTTATTGCTAATGAGCAATGGAACTTAACAGATGAAGTGAAGGAAATGTCGTTACAAGTTATGGAAGATGAAGCAGACCCTAAAGTGGAAGAACCTACAGAAAGTAAGGTTGAAGAACCAGAGTCTTCAAATCCCGTTGTTGAAACAGCCCCTTCCTCGACCAGTGAGAATTCGCTTGTCTCGTATATGGGTAAGTCAGTAGAAGACATGAAAAGCGTTGTTGGTGAACCTGCTAGGGTCGACCCTACTCCTTATGGATACGACTGGTGGGTCTACGACGAGGAAGGTAGCTATCTTCAAGTTGGTGTTCAAGATGGAAAGGTCGTTTCTTTGTATACCTTAGAGTCTAGAAATTTAATACAAGATCTCTCTGTTGGTCGTGACTATGATGATTTAAAGAACAGCCTTTCCTTCAAAGAGGAAGTAGTAGTTGAGACGGGTGGTGGTACCTATCGTTTCCAACTGAAGGAAGAAGAGCTGAAGGCTAGGCCACTACTATCAATCTCAGATGATGTTTATGCACAGCTTTATTTCGATACGTATACCAATGAACTTTCATCCATCCGTCTATTAAATGCTGAGACCCTTGTGAAGCATCAACCGTATGAATTGTATTATCGTGGTGAGTTGCCCCAGTTGCCATCCACTGTTCCTTCAGAATGGGAAGGTATTGAGACGGGAGTTGAGGCCCAAATCTTCGACATCAGCAATGCAATGAGAACACGATTTGGTTTAGCAGAGCTTGAATGGTTTGAGCCGGTTTCTAGAGTGGCGTATGGTCATAGTAAAGATATGGCACTGGATAATTATTTCTCTCACGTGTCACCTGAAGGAGATGGATTACAAGAGCGCTTAAAACGGGGAGAAGTCTATTATGTGACGGCAGGTGAGAACATTGCTGCTCAATATCCAGACTCAATCGCAGTAGTAGAAGGATGGTTAAATAGTGAAGGCCACCGTAAAGCTATGTTGAATGATGGCTATACTCACCTTGGAGTTGGAGTTTATCAGTACCATTATACGCAGAATTTCTTAGAGAAACCTTAAGTCCAGTCTTTGTAAAGATTGGGCTTTTTCTTCACATTACCCACCTTTTTCTCATATGGTAATGTATCCACCTATTAGGGCGAGGAGGGGATATTGTGGGGAAGCAACTTCATGATTCAGTAAAGGAATTTAAACAATTTGTGAAGCAATATCCAGACTTGATTAAGGAAGTGAGGGAAAGCGATGAAGGATGGCAACCTGTCTATGAGAAATGGGTTCTGTTAGGGGAAGAGGATGATTTCTGGACTCAATATAAGGAAAAGGAAAAAGAGGCATCTGTGAAAGAAGGGGAGGAGTCGAAACCGGAGGAAGAATCAACAGAAGAAGAGCAAGACGAGAAAGAAGTAATGGGTCAGCTTATGGGAATGTTGGATAAAGTAGACTTGAATAAAGTACAAGGTCATATTCAACAACTCAACGGTGCCATCACAAATATTCAATCGTTAGTCGGTCAGTTCCAGGACTTCAAAAGGCAAGGCTCAACATCTGATACAAAGAAATCTACACCATTTTACTTTGGGAAAGATTAATAAAGGGTGGGGACCTTATGCAACCAGGGGTGTATCAATACTTAAGAAATCGTGAGGACTTACTTCGGTTTATGAGGATGAATCCAGACTGGTATCGTCGTGTTACAAGAGACCCATCTGTCATCCAGAACATGGAGGAGGAGGCTAAATTCTTCTACGGGAAGACAACGACTCAACGGATTGAGAAGTTGTCAACCCAAGTCCAAATGGTAAACATGCTCATCTCTATGGCACAAGCTATGAAGGGATAAAGGAATTCTTATTTCTCTTCTTTGTCAGAATTTGATATGATAGCAATGGAGGTGTGAATATGCTTGCTACGAACGAAACAGTAGAAATACTTGATCGTGCAGAAAAGCTCGGTCAAATGGTGCTAGCCTCTGAAACGTATCTAGATTATGTTCAAGCGAAACGTCAATTGGAAGAAGACCAAGAAGCGCAAGGACTCATTCAAGCTTTTCAAGATAGTAAAGTGGATTACGAAGAAGTACAGCGCTTTGGAAGGTATCATCCAGATTATAATAGCATTACGAAAGCGGTTCGTTTAAAGAAACGGGACATGGATATGAATGATTCTGTAGCGAACTATAAGATTGCAGAACGTAACCTGCAGAAGCTTCTAGACGAAATAAGTGGCTTAATTGCGAATAGCGTTAGCCCTCAAATTAAAGCTCCGAAAGACGGTGCAGTCTTCCAAGATACAGGAAGTGGCTGCGGTTGTGGCAGTGGAGGAGCGTGTGGTTGCGCTTCTTAAGGCTGGAACCGAATGCAGTCTACACACAAGTTTCCACAACAGAACATTTTACGTTGAGGTACTAAGAAGCGTACGCGATAGATGATGAACGTCTCATTTTCTCTAACGAAGCTCATGGAGAGGGTGAGACGTTTTCCTTTCATGGCTTTGGCCGCTGCCTTCTTTACATAGTCATCAAGCTCTGTTTTTTGAAGCTTTGTGTGATGCTTCTCAATAAAGACAAATGGAATACCTGTAATCATGCGCTTTGATACAGACAAAGGCTCAATTCGATTTAACGTGGATAGAAAAACAAACCAGGCTCGGTCTAATTCATCTCTATACATGTATACCGTCTCCCTGTTCAATTTGTCATAAATTTGCTACACTATTTTCAGAATAGTTCACGAAAGAGGAATGGTTATGTTCACTAACAGGCAAGGACTCGTTGTGTACTTCCAACATATGAAGAACGTTCGAAATATTAAACGTCACGGACATTTAATTTATACATCTAAGAAATTAAAATATGCCGTTCTTTACGTTAATGAAGAAGAAGTTGATGATGTGAAGGCGCGTCTCAAAAAGTTACCGTACGTGACACGCATTGACGAATCAATGAAGCCGTTTATTCGAACAGAGTATGAGAATTCAAAGCCAGACAAGGCGAAGGAATACGACTATAAGTATGGAAGTATTTAAAAAGCATGGGGAAACCCATGCTTTTTCTATTTCATTGGGGCAATATAGCGATTCATTCTTAAAATACCGATAAGGTGTTGGTAATATAAGTCCGTTTCCGCAAAGAATGTGGATGGTCGTACGATAATCTCATGAATCGGTTTTTGTACATGGGAAGAAAGCTGCTTAAATAAGTCGAAGCGTTTATTCTCAATCGCATTCGGATTCGGAATCCCCTCACGACAGATGTAAATGGGTTGAAATTCACCAGGATTCGTAGGATGAAGTGCGATGGCAAGCGAAGTCATATCGTTGCCGTCGAGATCCGTGTGGAAGGCGAATAGATGTTGAATTCGTTCCTCCATCCCATAGCCAATTTCAAGTAATTCGTATAAATCAGAATACCCTTTCCCTAACTCTATAAATCGTTGTATCAAACTATCAACTCCTGAACTCTAATAATTCTACTTTAGCAAATGTAGCTGTACTTGTGAACGGGATCTGTCACGCCCCTGTCAAAAAATTAATGTATTCACCGTTTCATCATTGATAAAATGATAAAGCACTCTATAAAATGAGGAGTTTTGTCCTGAATGAAAAAAGTTATTGCCATTTTACTCATACTATTATCTGTGTCTGGTCTCCTCCTTTATAATCAGTGGGGAACATATAAAGCGTCTCTAAATGAAAAGCAAGCGGTGGATGTGGATGTCTCGATAATCCATACCACCAAAGGTCTCCAAGTGGACGTGAGCTATGAGAGCTTTATGAATGGGACTTATCAATGGAAGGCACCAGAGATGGCGAGTGGACTTGCCTGTGAAGTAGAACAAACACCTTGCCGTACATCCAATGAATTTGTAATTGAGGAAGAAGGGGGGGTTACTCTTCATTACATGTTACCGCCTATAGAGTTTGGCCATCTAGAGGATTGGTTGTCAGTTGTAGAAGGTGTGGATGTTAAAGTAGACACCTTTTCACTTAAGATCACAGACCGTGTGAAGGAAGGAGAATTTGCCTACTTAGGACATAAGTCAGGAGAAAGCCGTACAGAGCGAATTACATACTATGAATGGAGTGCTTCTTCAAAGCCTGACGCACCTATTTTCTATTTGCCGAGCGGTTCACAACAGTTAATCGAGGAAGATGGACTCCATGTATATAGCGAAACTCGGAACGATGTCGCCTCGCTTGTGACTGCTTGGAGCGAACATGATTGGCCACAAGAAACTCAACTCGTCTATATTGGAGAATCTCCTTCTGTCCCTCATACCCGGTATAGTATACAGTTGGCAAGCGTAGACCCATCTGTTGCGAGGTATTATTGGTTGAAAGATGCAATAGGTACGGGTGAGGGGGTTCAGGAATCTGTAGTGAGTGACGTGGCTACCTTCTTGGCTGGGCAGGATTCTGATGCACCATCTCCCGTTCTTCAGTCACTTCAAAACAATGTAACGGATAAGGAGAAAGACCAATGGCTATCGGTCTTGTTAGCAGAGGAGGAACAACCACCTGTTGAGAAGTTGACGAATTCATTGGAGAAAGTGAAAGGTATGGAAACATCCTATTTTACGAAAGTGATTAAAGAGCCTACGATTCCACTCTACTTTACGGAAGTTCGTACGTTACATATAGGTGAGCAGGTTCTAGAAGGAGTAAACGTACTGAAGCATCGTTTCCTAACGTATATCCCCTTGAAAGAGATTGTTGCTTCACATGACATTTCTCATACATTCATTAAAGAAGACAAACAACACGTCTTAACTATGAATGGCGATACGTGGAGATTATACGAAACTAAGGATACCTATGTTTATAACATGGATGGATTTGGAGTAGCGGAAGATGCAATCATACGAATTGAAGGGATTCCCTATATAAAGGCTGACTTACTGTATCGGTTGATTGGTCTTTCTGTGACAGTTGATTAACTCCCGTATAAATACGAAAAAAAAGCCTGCAGCGATTGCTGCAGGCATCTTTAATCGAACCAGTCGACTAAAGATAAAGGGAGAGGAGAAACCGGAGGAAGAACTTATGGGGAAACGTAAGTCTTCTCCGTTTTGAGTTAGTAAGGAGTGTACCTTATCAACTCTTTCCTAGTATGAACCGGCTATTTAAATCTTATACACATAAGTTAAAACGTTTTCTTACATAGGGATTTATGGTAGGATTATGAGCGAAACTATAGTAAAGAGGTGATGACTTCCATGAGAGTCATTGCAGGTGTACATAAAGGAAGAGCGTTACGTCCTGTCCCAACTAAATCGACAAGGCCTACAACAGATAAAGTGAAAGAGGCGTTGTTTCACATGATTGGTCCCTATTTCGAAGGGGGCACGTTCCTCGATTTATTTGCAGGGAGCGGTGGATTAGGAATTGAAGCGCTGAGCCGAGGGATGAATCTCGGAATATTCGTAGACAAGCATCCAAAAGCTATTTCAACGATTCGGGAAAATGTGAAGACGTTGAAGCTTGACGATCAAGTTGAAATATACCGCAATGAAGCCTTTAAAGCCTTGAAGGCCGTGTCAAAGAGAGACATCGCGTTTGATTTAATCATACTCGACCCCCCATACGGGAAAGTCTCCTTTGAGGAGTTATTTGAGTCAATCGAGAACTACAATCTTCTTAAAGAAGATGGATTAGTTGTATGTGAACATACATCCGAGCAAACGTTAAGTGAAACGTACGGTCCATTTGAACAAGTGAGAGCGGAAACATATAGCAATATTATTTCCGTAAGCCTATATAGAAGGAATCAGGAAGCTTAGAGGAAGGGGCGAGGACGATGTCCAGAGTAGCCATTTGTCCAGGTAGTTTCGATCCAATTACATATGGACATTTAGATATTATCCGTAGAGGTGCTAATGTATTTGATGAAGTCATCGTAGCTGTATTTAATAACAGCTCAAAGGCTCCTTTATTCTCTGTAGAAGAGCGCATTCAATTGTTGAAAGAAGTGACGTCTGATCTTGACAACGTCAAAGTAGATGCAAGTCGAGGACTTCTCATTGATTATGCACAAGAGGTCGGGGCAGGAGTTATCCTAAGAGGGCTTCGTGCTGTCAGTGACTTTGAATATGAAATGCAGATTACATCGATGAACCGGAAATTAGATGAATCCATTGAAACCTTCTTCGTCATGACAAATAATCAGTATTCGTTCTTAAGTTCAAGCATCGTGAAAGAAGTAGCGAAGTACAAAGGCGCGGTGACGGACCTCGTACCAGAACCCGTTGAAAAAGCTCTTAAGGCAAAATACAATCAGTAAATCCTATATGATTTGGGTATTAGCTTGTAGTGAACCGGTGTGTTTTCTACAAGCTTTTTTTGTCGTTACTAGATGCTTAGGGACTTCTGTGCTAATAAAAACAAGCCCATCTATGAGAGGGGCTTGTTTCTGTTAGAACGGTTGTAAATGAGTAGCCATGCCCCGACAGCCAAAGCTCCAATCGTAACGAGTGGTCCAATCTGAACAATCCAATGAAACCAGTGCTCAAAGGTTAACAAGGGAGTCTGGTTCAGTACAGGTGTTTCGTGTTGATGAAAGGCTTGCCTTTCAACATATAACGGCTGAAAGAAGAAGAAGCTTAAGGTGGATGCAATGACACCATGAAGGATGCGGGCAATGAAGTAGGGAAGAAATCGGATATCGGTTTCTGCCAAGATGCTTGCAACTTGAGCTTGTATGGAGAATCCATTAAAGCCGAGGATGAAGCTTACAATCATAACTTGTTCTTGAAGGGTGGCATGACTCGTAGAGGTCATTTGTGAACCGAGTGTAATTTCGAAGAGGCCTGAGATAAAGGGCAAGGATAACTCACCTGATAACCCAGCCATTCCGAATAGTATTGCAAGGAATGCACCTAGGACTTCAGTTATTCCGACTAAGAATAAGAGCTTACTTAATACAGAGAAGATAATGATAAAGCCACCTACGACAAGTAACGTTTGAATTGAAGAAAGAACTGCGTCCCCGAATAGCCTTCCAAATGGGCGGTCATCCTTCAGGCGGGTTTCATGCATGGCTTCGAACGCCCTTCGTAAAGAGAACAAGGAACGCTCGTGTCTATAGGTGCTGATCTCGTGGCCGCCGTAAAATCTCATGATTACACCGACGATAGCATTCCCCACATAATGACTAACAGCAAGCAGTAGGCCAAGCGTTGGGTTATGAAAGAATCCAATAGATACTGCTCCAAATATAAATAATGGGTTTGACGCATTTGTAAACGAAACGAGACGCTCGGCTTCAATTTTTGTCAGCTGTTTTTCCTCTCTTAATCGAGCGGTTAACTTAGCGCCAGATGGGTACCCACTAGCCATCCCCATGACCCATACGAAGCTCCCCACACCAGGCACTTTGAAGATGGGTCTCATGATGGGCTCGCACAATACACCGATAAAACGTACTACACCAAATCCAATCAAGAGTTCCGCAGTAATGAAGAAAGGGAGTAAAGAGGGAAATACGATTTCCCACCACATATTCAACCCGCGTATGGATGCCTCGAGCGCTTGGTCGGGGTATACGATTAAGGAGGCAGCCATAAATACGGCGACTCCGGCTAATCCAATTGTCTTTAATTGTGACTTCATCTAGAAAGCCCCCTAGTCTTTTCCGCTCGTTTCCATGCCTGTACTTCAAAGGACAGTAATAGTAAACTAGTCATAACATCATCTACTAACTTGTGGTGGTACAGGCTTTCTCTACCACTATACGCTCATGAGATAAAGGAATATGCCATAAAATAAGAAAAGCGTATTGGTAAGGGGGAGAAGGCATGGAAAGACCAAAAATTGGCATAGCTCTCGGTTCTGGAGGGGCGAGGGGATTCAGTCATCTCGGTGTATTAAAAATATTGCATGAAGCGAATATTCCGATTGACTATATTGCAGGGAGTAGTATGGGGGCTCTAGTGGGTACATTCTACAGTATTGGACAGAATTTCGATGACCTCTATCGGTTATCAAGTTTGTTTAAACGAAAGTACTTTCTTGATTTTACTGTTCCAAAGATGGGATTTATTGCTGGCAACCGGGTACTTGAGTTTCTTCATTTGTTTACCCACCGCAAGAAATTAGAGGACCTTCCGATTCCTGTCTCAGTGGTGGCGACCGATTTATATTCTGGTGAGAAGGTCATTTTGACAAAGGGAAGCGCAGCGGAGGCGATTCGGGCAAGCATTTCCATACCCGGCGTGTTCGTCCCGCCCGTAATTAACAACCGTCCTCTAATTGACGGGGGAGTGGTAGACCGGGTGCCTGTATCGGTTGCACGAGAGATGGGGGCGGACATTGTGATTGCTGTTGACTGTGTGCATTTCGAAGCGAATGAAGAAGTGACTTCCATTTTCGATGTTATTATACAAAGTATTGATATCTTACAGAATGAGTTTATTAATCGAGTAGACCTACAAGCGGACGTGTTATTAAAGCCCCAAGTAGCCCAGTACAGCGCCCGAGCGTTCAAGGATATGCCATTAATCATTAAAGAAGGGGAAGCGGTCGCTACGGCCCACCTTGACGAAATTAAACAAGTGATCGCAGATTGGAAGGAGATTACGGATGAAACAAAATAAACGCATCTTACTAATTGGGGCGCTCGTCATTTTATTGGCTGCCTTTCTAGGCGGTTATCAGCTCCCTTATTATATTTATAAACCGGGTTCAGCGGATGCACTGAACCCTATCGTTGAAGTGGAAGGTGGGTATGAGAGTGAAGGGGACATGCACCTTGTAACCGTTAGGGGAGGGCAAGCAACTCCGATTATGATTGCATTTGCCTACTTTATGCCCTACCAAGAGATTTACCCAATCGATCAGATTGTTCCAGAAGGGTATTCTGAGAATGAATACATGGAAGCCCAGCTTCACCTAATGGAAACCTCCCAAGAGGCTGCTAAAGTAGTGGCTTATGAGGAGGCGGATGCGAAGGTAGACGTAACCTTTGAAGGGGTATACGTCATGAGTGTCTTAGAAAACATGCCTGCAAGTGGCGAACTGAAGATGGGGGATCGTATTGTAGAAGTTGATGGTCAACCAGTCGAAGAAGCCAAAGACCTCACCGATTATGTAACCGGTATGAGTGCAGGGGATAGTGTAGAAATTGTAATCAATCGTGGAGATGAACAATTATCAAAGACCATTGAGCTCGCCCCGTTTGAAAATGCGTCTGACCGAGTAGGTATGGGGATATCACTCGTAACCGACCGTAACGTAACGGTTTCTCCTAAAGTAAATATTAAGAGTGGGGAAATTGGCGGTCCAAGTGCTGGGTTGATGTTTAGTCTAGAAATGTATGACCAGCTAACGGAAGTTGATCTTACGAAAGGATATCAAGTTGCTGGTACAGGTGAGGTTAACTATGAAGGAGAAGTTGGTCGTATTGGTGGTATTGATAAAAAGGTGGTAGCGGCTGATGAGTCTGGTGCGGACATCTTCTTTGCCCCGAACGAGAATGGGAAAGAGGGTTCCAATTATGAAATTGCTAAGCAGACCGCTGAAAAGATTGGAACAGATATGGAAGTCGTTCCTGTTGATACATTCAAAGACGCCCTATTGTTTCTAGAGAGTAAAGAGCCAAAGTCATAATACACTTTAAATAGAAAGAGCTCAGAAGCGCTTGCTGCTTCTGAGCTCTTTCTGATGGATATAAGATTTAAGGAAGTGTTTTCGAACAGGTTAGCATAATCTTAAGGAAGTGAATTAAAGGTCACTTCATTTCAATTTTCAATTGATCTTTAGGAGCTTCGAAAACATAGTAATCCTTTGTATACATACGTAGCTCTACAGTAATGGATTTACCATCCTGAACAAATAATAGGCTGTCGTCCGCTTGTTTCTCAAATACCCATCCATAGGTTTGCATATAATTTTTGGCGGATAAGTATTGTTCATCATCTTCTTTGTCCGTTTTCGAAATGTAGCTATTTGCGCTTTCACTAATCTGGACATAATCTTGACCAAACCATTGAATCGAAATAATCCCTTTCATAACTGGAAATGGGTTTCCTTCTTGGAAGAGGGTGTCTCTAAACGGATAGAGAAGAATCATCACGATGATTAAGAGACCGGTGCACAAGAAACCAAAGTTGCGTAAGAATTTTTTCATCGTATTCCCCCCACTCTACTATAGACGATTGTTGATGAGAAAAGGTTACATTTTTTTTGGAAGGATAGGAGGTTGAAACTCTCTCTTTCTACGTTCCTTCCGAAGGGATGGAGGTAAACTGGATAAGTACGCATCCATAGCTCGCTCTTCTATTGTTAAGTATGAATGTTCGAACTGCTGTGGTTGTGTAAGGAGCGGCACAGAAGCCTCTTTCTTCACTTGGCGCATATAGCTCTTGCCTAGGGCGTTCATCCCTAGGATACGCACATACGGCACTTCATTCAACTGTTGAAGTGAGAGTAGGTCTTCTTTCTTCGTGTGAGTTAGCACGTGAGTTGCCATTCGTTGCAACCTTGTTCTGGTGTAACGCTTTGTCTTCATTGCAGTCATCCACTCTTCAAATGAATCTGCAATACGTATGGTTTCATAGATTCGGTGCTGAAGCCCTTCTTCCACTCCAGCAATCTCCGAAAGTTCGTCCACACTCATGGTTAGGATGCGGTATTGAAGAAATGGAAAATAGTGTTCCCAGCTGTGCCAACAACTTGTTCGCTCTCTGTAGGATTGCAAGGCATGGACAGAAGATTCTGGTAATGCAGATTTGGCTCTTTGTGTCATGGTGCCAGCTTGAAGCAATTCCTTCCGAATGCTTGTTGCGCTCGCAATGGTATGACGGATCTCTTCATCATGGTAATCATTGTGAATGCGTTGTACCGTTGTGGGTTTAATGGAAAGATGTAAGTCTTTAATTGCTTTCACATACCCGAATCCTAGAATATTGTTCGGTTTTCGAAGGTCGAACTCATCTGATGTAAGACCAATTTGCTCATAGCCATAACGGCTTGCTTCTGGGAAAGATAAGCCTTTGTCTAGTTGATTCCGTACCGTTTCCTCGTAGAGGTCTTTGTATTGTTCCATTGCATCGTATCCTTCTAAAAACGGGGCAATACTACCTTGTTCACTACCAAAGCATACGGCGTCCGTTCCGAGTGCATCTAAAGTGAGCAATGCTCCTTTAGCAAAGAGGTCGCTATTCTGGACAGCAAAGACATAAGGGAGTTCGACGACTAGGTCAACACCCTCTCTTAGAGCTGCCTCAGCCCGGTGCCACTTATCAATGATGCTAGGTTCTCCGCGCTGCAGAAAGTTTCCAGACATTACAGCAATGGTGCAATCATTACCAATTTGTTCTTTTGCTTGTTGAGCGTGGTAAGCATGTCCGTTATGAAACGGGTTATACTCAACAACTAAACCAGTTGCGTTCATAAAGGTCCCTCCTTTTGCAAATTTCGACTACGTATGATAGAAATGATATAATAATTCATTAGAAAATCCAATGTGTCCAAGAATCTTTTCAAACTGCTTTATGTATAGTTATAACCTGTAAAGAAAAAATGTTGACAAACTAAGTAAAACCTTTTAAAATAACACATGTTGCTTTGAGGTGATTGAAATGAATTTCCCTTTACAGCAGTTAAAGACTGCTACAGAAAAACCATTAACATTTGATGAAAATGTAGATATTTCTGAATTAGAAACGATGCCAAATGACATTCGTGAGATTCCACCTGTTCATGTAACTGGACAGGCTAGAACGCAAGGGGATGAAGTAACGTTTCAAATGAAACTCAACGGAACGATGACCCTTCCTTGTGCTCGTACGCTTGCGGATGTTGAATATCCATTTTCCTTTGAGGCTACGGAGGTCTTTTCTCTTTCTCCTTATCACGAAGAAGGGGACGAAGAAGTTCATGAAATTCATGGAGAAGTCCTTGACTTAACGCCTTATATCAAGGAAAATGTTATATTGGAGATTCCTTTGCAAGTGTTCTCAGACGATGAGGACGTGCTAAATGAAGCGCTGAGTGAAGGTCAAGGCTGGTCCTTAATTACTGAGGAACAGAAGGAAGAGAAAGTTGACCCACGCCTTGCAAAGCTTCAACAATTTCTAAATGATGATGATAAGAAAGAATAGATCCTGTCACTTCATGTATTGGATCTTGCTTAAGGAGGTGTAAGACATGGCAGTACCAAAGAGAAGAACCTCTAAAAAGGTCAAAAACCAACGCCGTACCCACAAGAAGCTTCACGCACCTGGTTTCGTAGCATGCCAGAACTGCGGTGAGTTCGTAAAATCTCACCACGTGTGCAAAAACTGTGGCCAATACAACGGCAAACAAGTGGTTGAACAATAAACTACAAGAAAGAATGTCTCTAATGCATAGAGGCATTCTTTTTTTGTGGTTCATTTTTTCAAATTTGTTACAATAAAGGAGTTAGTACTTTATTAGAAAGAAGGATGTACGGTGTATAAAACGATAAGCGTGAAAAAGGTAAGTGATGACGTCGTTCAGATTACGTTGGACCGTCCACAAGTGAAAAATGCGGTTTCATTTGACATGGTTGGAGAATTAAAGGAAGCGTTCCAAGGAATAAAAGAAGATGACAGCGTTAAACTGCTTACCTTAACAGGTGCAGGAGACGTGTTCTGTTCGGGTGGAGATTTACACGATTTTCATGGAGATTTAGGTGAACAGAACGCGTTTCAAATGTTGTATGGAATGAAAGAAGTGTTGTATGAATTAGCGAGATTTCCAATCCCGACAGTCGCCTTATTAAATGGGCCTGCAAGAGGTGGGGGGACAGAACTCGCGACAGCATGTGACTTCCGCTACATAAAGGAAGGTGTCACTTGTGGATTTACACAAGGCGATCTTGGCTTAACGACAGGGTGGGGAGGTGGAACGCTTCTCTATCATCGTATCCCTAATTTACATGCCTATCACTGGCTCTTAAGTTCATCACTCTATGATTCGAACAAGTTGATTGACATTGGTTGGGTTCAAGGAACGTATGTAGATGATGTCTTGGAACAGCTTAAGCCTTACACAGACAAGACCGTGGAACAAGTGCGAATCTTCAAGCAGCAATACATTCGTCAGCAATTGCCGTTGTCTATCTCTACAGAGATGGACGAAGAAGTAAGACGATGCTCTATGGTTTGGGATACACCAGAGCATAAGGAAGCCATACAGAAATTCCTTTCTGCTGAGTAAAAAATAGTTCTCCCTCCTAGTCTATCTATCCTTTGTAAGGCATACATTCGTAGTAAGTGATAGGAGGGATAGAATGAACGCAACGAGACAAGATGCTTGGACTGATGATGAAGATGTGTTGCTAGCAGAGACCGTGCTGACCTATATTCGTAATGGTACGACCCAGCTAGAGGCGTTCGAAGAGGTGGCTAGAAAGTTGTCACGAACGTCTGCGGCTTGTGGATTCAGATGGAATGCAACCGTGCGTAAGCAATATAAGAAAGCAATCTCAGAAGCGAAGCAAACTAGAAAAAGTGGGCAGGAAGAGGGTAAACGAGAGATAGAGGAAGCGGTTGTACCAGAAGCTAGACAAGGTTTCTCGATTGATGATGCCATTCTATTCCTTGAGACGATGCGAAACCAGTCGCAAGTTACCTTACAAGAATCGCCGAGCACAGATGTGAAATTCCTTCAAGAAGAGAATGAAAGATTGAAAGCGAGGTTGAACCGTTATCATCAGGCTTGGGATGAGATGGGGAAACTGTGGAGTTGGGTATCTGCACAAAATAAGAAGGACTGATCACAACTGATCAGTCCTTCTTATTTTAATTGTGCTAGGAAGCGTTCTGTTCTTCAACACCTGTTGGTCTCCACCCGAGCGGGTTTTCACCTAAATCTCGTTCCATGTCGTATGAGAGTTTGTCAAACCCCATTCGCTCCCAGAACCCATGTGAGTTCACACGTGGATTTGTTTTAATCGGGAGACGATACCCCTTCGCAAATTCTACTAACATTTCTCCATACCCTTGTTTCTGGTAATCTGGAAGCACTTCTAGTTTCCAAAGCTCTAAATACTCATCTCTTGGCTCGAAATAATAGTTGTACTTAGAAGGTACTTTATACAAGCTCATGCGCGCGATTAAAGCGCTTCCATAATAAATTCCAAAAAAGGGTGAGGTGCTGTTGTTCTCGATGATATTGTTCTGCAAGTCCTCAAGCATTGATAATTCTTGATTTCCATATTCCTTAAAGCGCTTAAATTCCTCTAGAGTTTTATAATTGACGACGAGTGGTTGTACTTTAATGGCATCCATCATGATTCTTTCCCCCTCTTTATAGCTATCTCTATTATAATATAAAAAAATTCTGAAATAAATGAATTATTGTTCATTCATGTACTGAAACTTTTTTCACACTTTCCCATGATACACTTAGGATAAAAGCAGGAATTTATAGAAAGCTGGTGAATCTACATATATGAATATTGGTGTCGTAGGAGGGGGAGCCGTAGGTCTTCTGACAGCTTCTTACCTAATAGAAATGGGGCACAAGGTGACGTTATATGTAAGAAGTGAAACGCAAGCTGTACACATTCGTGAATTTGGTGGAAGTCGGGATAGAAAGCAATTCTATGTGGATGAGGTACGGGTTAGCACTAATTTCAAAGATGAAGACTTCATGATGTTGTGTGTCAAGACGATAGCATTAGAGGAGGTACTCTCTTCCATAATCGAACAAGCACCTAACACACCTTTGCTATTCCTCTGTAATGGCATGGCCCATATAAGGATGATGGAAGAGCTTACCCAACCTGTATATGCTGGGGTAGTCGAACATGGGGTGTTACGAACGGGTATTGGAAGTGTGGTTCATAGAGGCGTTGGTAGGATTCGATTCGCACCGGTAAATGAACTTGATCAACGCTTTATTCAACAACTTGTCGGTAATGAGATGAAATGCTTCAAGTTTGAACAGTCAGAAGATTACCGCTCCCTATTAACTGAGAAGCTCATTGTCAATGCGACGGTCAATCCATTAACTGCGTTGTTTAAGGTGAAGAACGGACAATTACTAAACTCCCCACATTTGCATCAGCTGGCCCGAATGGTATGTGAGGAATGTTGTGGAATTTTAGGTGTCTCAATGGATTCAATGTGGACGTACGTACAATCTGTCATTCGTCAAACAGCGAACAATGAATCCTCCATGTTGAAAGATATACGACATGAACGTAAGACTGAACTTGATGCCATTACTGGATATCTATGTGCTGAAGCGGCTGCTAAAGGGTTTCCAAGTCCTATAAATACATTCTTATATAACGCGATTAAAGAACTAGAGCTAAACTGAAAGGAGGGGTTAGATGAATGATGTACTTGCCTATTTATTCGCAATCGTAATCACGATGCCAATCCCAACGACGCTCGTCGTCTTCTTTATTGCGCGGAAGTTCTACCGAAGAGGGAAGCCAGCGCTCCGATTCGCAATCAATACAACGGTGCTCGTTTATATACTTGCCGTTGAAGTCAGTTTGTTTGTCATATTTGAACGCTCTTATTTTTGGTATATCTTGTTGTTCCTTATCGTTCTATTAAGTATGTTTGTAATCCTTCAATGGAAATATAAGAAAGACATCTATTTCATGAAAGCATGGAAAGGATTTTGGCGCTTAAGCTTCTTCTTATTTATGATGGCTTATGTTGGGTTAACTGTGTACGGAGTGACGGAACGAATTCTTGCGTTATAAGCCGTTAAGGATGAAAATGAGCGGACTTTCCTATACAATACGATATGGAATACATAGATTTATTAAAGAAGGAGAAGGTCGTTCATGCGGATCCAACCGATACAGTTAACATCACAGAATCGACTTGTGAAAGCATACCGAGAACAATCGGATCAAGTTATAGAGAAGTTTGATTATAATCCATGGAAACAAGAGACGTTTCAACAACGGATTAATGATATAAAGGAACAACATTATCAACGTGAGCAACTTGTAGCTCATTTAAGAGAAGTGAACGAGCGATGGGGGGCGCCTCAGTCAACCTTTAACTCTATTGAGGAGTTGAAGCGTGAAGATAGCGTTGTGGTTGTAGGTGGACAACAGGCAGGTTTACTTACAGGCCCGCTTTATACCATTCACAAGATTATCTCTATCCTAGATTTCGCTAAGAAAGAGACAAAAGCGTTGGGGGTTCCGGTGCTTCCTGTATTTTGGATAGCAGGGGAAGACCATGATTATGATGAGATTAACCACATCTATCTGTCCCATCATCCTCGTATGAAGAAATTTAAAGTCTTACAGAAACAACTTCAGAAACTTTCTGTATCCGAAATGGAAATGGACCATGAAGCAATGAATCAGTGGGTAGAACGACTGTTTAGTCAGCTTGATGAAACGGCATATACGAAAGATTTAAAGAGCCAGATTCAAGACAAGCTCAGTCAATCACGTACGTTTGTAGACTTTTTCGCGCGAATTCTATTCGGTTTGTTTCAAGAAGAGGGGCTCATCTTACTTGATTCACACGACCCTGGATTAAGGAAGCTAGAGACGCCTTACTTCGATAAGATGATTCAATCTCAGCCTGCTATTGCTGAAGGGGTAGAACGAGCGCTCCATCACACTGCGCAACAGGGATATCCAGTTAATCTTGATGCCACACATCAAGATGGACATCTATTCTATACGCATGAAGGAGAACGCGTTCTTTTAGTTAGGAATGAAGATGGGCACTGGGAAGGTAAACAGGGCGAATGTCGATGTACAACCGAGGAGCTTCGTCGCATTGCGGAGGAATCTCCTCATCTCTTAAGCAACAATGTGGTTACGCGTCCTCTCATGCAAGAATTTGTCTTGCCTACCCTGGCCTTTATAGCGGGTCCTGGTGAAGTGGCTTATTGGTCTGCGTTGAAGCCTGCCTTCCATGCAGTAGGTCTTCACATGCCACCCGTACTTCCAAGGATCTCGATTTCACTCCTTGATCGAAAGAGTGAGAAATGGTTGCATCGTCACCAGATTGCTCCAAGCATGGCGATTAACGAAGGAGTTTCTCATTATAAGAGTCACTGGATTGCGATGCAAAGTTATCCACCGGTGGTTGAACTAGCAGATGAAGTCAAGCGTGCAGTAGAACGTGCACACCGTCCGTTGAAAGACAAAGCGCATGAGATCCGCGATGATATTGGCCAACTGGCTGAAAAGAACTTGTTCCATTTATTCCGTGACGTGGAGTTCCTTCAAGAGCGTATGGAGAAGGCGCTTGAAGAGCAACACTCACATGAGCTTCAGATTTTCGACGAGCTCGACCTAACATTGCATCCTGAAGGGGGACTTCAAGAGCGCATTTGGAATGTCCTTCCTTGGTTGAATAAATATGGATTTGAGCTACCATCTAAACTAAATGAACTCGAATACGATTGGGAATGTGAACATCACCTTATTTATGTGTAACCCCCCCCACAATCCCCCACCGTCGTCGAAGAGTATAAAAAGTTGAAATCCTGCTGATTTTCAGCAGGATTTTTTCGTTTGCAGAAGAATAAAGAAAATGAAGTGGTAGAAAGTGGGGGGATGTGGTACTCTAGAGGGAGAAAGTGGGGCGTTCTATATGTTCATGGGAGAATATCAACATAATATAGACGCAAAGGGACGAATTATCGTACCTTCTAAATTTCGTGAAGGTCTTGGAGAGACATTTGTGTTAACCCGAGGGCTTGACCGTTGTTTATTTGCGTATCCTATGAATGAATGGAAAGTCCTAGAGGAGAAACTAAAGAAACTCCCACTAACCAAAAAGGATGCCCGAGCCTTTACACGGTTCTTCTTCTCAGGAGCTGTTGAATGTGAAATTGATAAGCAAGGGCGCATCAATATTCCCAGTCCACTTCGCGCTTATAGCGTTCTAGAGAAAGAATGCGTTGTAATCGGCGTTTCGAATCGCATCGAATTTTGGGCGAAAGAAGAATGGGAAGACTACTTCCAAGACTCAGAAGAATCCTTCTCGGAAATTGCTGAGAATATGTTGGATTTCGATATTTAGTCCTTTGACACCATAGAGGCACGAGCATATAAAGATAGAAACGGGTGAGACAATGTTTGAACATATAACTGTACTTAAAAACGAAACTGTAGATTTATTAAATGTGAAGCCAGACGGCATCTATGTGGATTGCACGTTAGGTGGAGGCGGTCACTCAGAACTGATCGTCAAACAATTAAGCCAAGAGGGAAGACTGATTGCTTTCGACCAGGACACGACAGCACTCAATCATGCCAAAGAGAGGTTGAAAGATTACAGCGATCGTACCCTCTTCATCCACTCGAACTTTAAGCACCTCGAAGAAGAGTTGGAAGAACGCGGGATTACGTCAATTGATGGCTTTGTATTTGACCTTGGAGTGTCATCGCCGCAACTAGATGAGGAAGAGCGTGGCTTTAGTTATCACCAAGATGCCAAGCTTGATATGCGCATGAATCAAGAACAACGTTTAAGTGCGTATGAAGTCGTGAATGAATGGGAATATGGGGAACTCGTGCGTATTTTCTTTAAATACGGGGAAGAGAAGTTCTCAAAGCAAATTGCCAGAGGAATTGAAAAAAAACGGGAAGATTCTCCTATCCAAACTACAACTGAACTCGTCGAAATAATTAAAGATGCCATTCCTGCACCAGCAAGACGTAAGGGTGGTCATCCGGCTAAACGAATCTTCCAGGCAATACGGATTGCTGTGAACGATGAATTGAATGTCTTCGAGGATGCTCTTTATCAAGCAGGTCGACTTGTAAACGAGAATGGGCGAATCGCTGTCATTACTTTCCACTCTCTAGAAGACCGCATTTGCAAGCAAACATTTAAACAATGGAGTTCCAATCCTCCGTTACCAAAGAATATTCCGGTTATCCCAGAAGAGCACAAGCCGCCGTTCCAAATGGTCACACGGAAGCCCGTTAGCCCAAGCGAAGAAGAATTGGAACACAACCGTCGTGCAAGATCCTCAAAATTACGTGTAGTAGAGAAAGTAAAACCTTGGAGTGAAACTTTTAACAGATAAAGAAAGGTGGATGCGAGAATGAGTGCTGAAAAGGCCCGCAAATTAGAGAAACGGGAACTCCAACAACAAGCACAGAAAAGGCAAGTTCAAGTTCAAGTTAAGAAGCAACCATGGATTACAAAGAAGGAGAAAGTGTTATATTCTCTTGTATGTTCTGTTGTCATTGCGTGTTCAACTTACGTCGTGTCGTACGCTTCAACAATGGACTCACTGAACCGAGATATTCAATCCATCCAGAAAGACATTAGCCAGCAACAGGTTCAAAACGAAAACCTTGAGTACAAGGTGAAAGAATTAAGTAACCCAGATCGCATCTTACGTATTGCAGAAGAGAATGGATTGGAGATTCAGAAATCTGAAGTGAAACAAGCGAATTCTCTATCAGAGGAGTAATGAATAGGGGGTCACTATGGCAGCAAGAAAGAGTAAGTCAACACACCGAGTGGCTAAGTTGCTCATGTTCTTCTTCACCATTGTGTTCACCGTACTCTTCGGACGTTTCGTATACATACAAGCGACGGGACAAATACAAGGTGTCGACTTAGAACAATGGGCAAAGAAGAAGCGGACATCCAGCTACACCTTAAGTGCAGAGCGGGGAAATATTATGGACAGGAATGGGATGACCCTTGCATACGATCGTCCAACCTATACCGTACAGGCAATTATTGATGAGACGTATTCAAAGGATGTCCCTTCCAACAGAGACCCATTGCACGTAGATGATATAGATAAGACAGCACAAGCGCTTGCGCCAATCTTGGGAATGGAAGAAAGCGAGATTCATGCCCGTCTTGAGAAAGAAGGTCCATTCCAAGTTGAATTTGGCTCTAAAGGAACGAATCTTTCTCAAGATCAGAAAGACAAGATTGAGGAGCTTGAACTTCCTGGAATCATTTTCTCAGAAGAACCAACGCGCTTTTACCCAAATGGAACATTTGCTTCCCATATCCTTGGGTTTACACAAGCGGATGAAACCGGTGAACTTACCGGGGCAATGGGGATTGAAGAACAGAAGGAAGAACTCCTTAAGGGAGAAGATGGGGCTATCTCCTATGAACGAGACAAGTATAATGATAAGCTCCTTGACCCAAATGAAGTGATCAAGGAACCTGATGATGGTTCAAACGTATATTTAACGATTGACCAAAAGGTTCAAACTTTCCTTGAGGATGCGATGTCGAAGGTGAACGAACAGTACCAGCCTAAAAGCATGACGGCTGTTGTAATGGATCCAAAGACAGGGGAGATTCTTGCATTAAGCAATCGACCAAGCTTTAATCCAAATTTGCGATCCAATATTCAAAATTGGTATAACGATGTCATCGCAAGACCCTTTGAACCTGGATCTACGATGAAGATCTTCACATTTGCGTCTGCGATTGATGCTGGCGTATACAACGGAGAAGCGAGCTTTCAATCTGGAAGCTATCAACCAGATGGTTCTTCAGACGACATTCATGACCATAATAATGGTGAGGGTTGGGGGGCAATTCCTTATGATGAAGGTTTTGCACGCTCATCAAACGTTGCAGCAGGCAAGGTTGCGTATGAAATGCTTGGGCCTGAATTGTATCGAGAATACCTAGAGAAATTTAACCTCACTAAAGAAACGGGCATTGATCTCCCTGGGGAAGCATCTGGTCGACTTGTCTATGACACCCCGCTTGACGTAATTACAACGTCCTTTGGCCAAGCCACAACGGTAACGCCTATTCAACAGTTGATGGCGGCAAGTGCCGTGGCGAACGATGGCAAGATGATGAAGCCTTATGTCATTTCAGAAGTAATCGACCCTGACACAGGGGACACACTTGAGGAGAAGAAATCTGAAGTGGCAGGAGAACCCATTTCAAGTGATGCCGCCAAACAAACCAGACAGCTAATGGAGAAAGTTGTCCATAGTGAAGAAGGTACAGGTAAAGTTTACGCATTGAACGATTACACAGTTGCTGGGAAGACCGGAACCGCACAAATTGTCGATCCAGAGACGAGGAGATATATGACCGGTAAAGGCAATCATATCTTTAGCTTTCTTGGTATGGCGCCAGCGGACGACCCTGAGTTAATGATGTATGTCTCTGTGGAGCAGCCGGAGCTTGAACCTACGGAAGTTGGAAATGAGCCTTCTTCCCACATATTCAAAACCGTAATGGAGAATAGTCTTCACTATTTGGACATACAACCAGATAAATCGAATGTAGTGAAGAAGATGAAGCAGGTTGACCTAACTGATGTAACAGAAATGTCTGTGACAAAAGCGAAGAAAGAGTTGTCTCAAGCAGGTCTTGAACCCTTTGTTCTTGGTTCCGGAGGGGAAGTGACAGAAATGCTTCCTATGCCGAACCAGTCTTTATTAGAAGGGGAGCGGGTATTCCTTAAAACAAATGGAACCATCCGAATGCCTGACTTGACTGGCTGGTCCCTTCGTGAAGTGTTGAATTTCGGTAAACTTTCAGGTTTGAAAGTGAACTATATCGGCAATGGATTTGTATACGACCAAGGGATACAACCAGATGCCAAGATCACAGAAGATACGTATCTGACCGTTGACTTGAAACCACCGAATGAACAAGCACCAAAAGATGAGGACGGTCAGACTGAAGAGGACGAAGAAGAAACAATAGAAAATGAAGAGTAACGACAAGCAGTGTTCTAATCGTTTGGTACAAGTCATACATTGATACAAGCTTATCATGGAGAAAAAGGGGTTGGACCATGAAACGTGTATCAAATGTGACCTTGCGTAAACGGTTAGTCACTGTTTTTCTTTTGGCCATGGTTGTCTTCCTCGTAATTGACTCGAGGCTTGGGTATGTGCAGTTTATCATTGGAGATACATTGATGGAGCGGGCGAAGGAATCGTGGAGTCGCGACATCCCGTTTGAACCTGAACGAGGGGACATCACAGACCGTAATGGTGTAGTACTTGCTGAAAATGTTTCGGCACCATCAGTGATGGTCGTGCCAAGACAGATTAAAAACCCACAACAGACTGCGGAACAGCTTGCAGCGGTCTTAGACATGGATGTCGAGAAAGCATACACATACGTTACAAAGAACAAGTCTATTGAGCGTCTTCATCCAGAAGGCCGTAAAATCTCCGAAGAACAGGCTGATGAAATTCGAACGTTGAATATGCCTGGCGTGTACATTGCCGAAGATTCAAAACGGCATTATCCGAAAGAAGAGTATTTATCCCATGTTCTAGGCTTTAGTGGCATTGATAACCAAGGATTGATGGGCTTGGAGTTATTCTATGACGAGCAATTGAGCGGGGAGAAAGGGCACTTGTCGTTCTTCTCAGATGCAAAGGGGAGACGACTTCCTGACATAGCGGATGTCTATGAAGCTCCAAAGGATGGGTATGACTTAGCCCTTACAGTTGACGACCGCTTGCAGACCATAGTGGAGAGAGAGTTGGACTTGGCTGAAGCAAAGTACGAGCCCGATGGAGCAGTTGCCATAGCGATGGACCCTGATACGGGAGAAATCTTGGCGATGTCGAGTCGACCAACGTTCAACCCGGAGAACTATCAAGAAGTTTCTCAGGAAGTGTACAACCGAAATTTGCCCATTTGGAGTACGTATGAACCTGGTTCTACGTTTAAGATCATCACGCTTGCCGCCGCATTAGAAGAAAACCTTGTGGATCTTGAGAATGATTCATTTTACGACGGTGGTTCTACGAAAGTTGGAGGAGCGACACTTCGTTGTTGGAAACGAGGAGGCCATGGAAGCCAATCATTCCTAGAAGTTGTACAAAACTCCTGTAACCCAGGATTTGTGGAGCTTGGAGAACGACTTGGGAAAGAAGATTTGTTCTCGTACATTAAGGATTTCGGATTTGGATCAAAGACAGGTATCGACCTTCAAGGCGAAGGGTCTGGGATCTTATTCTCTGAAGATCGTGTTGGTCCTGTTGAGCTAGCGACAACAGCCTTTGGTCAAGGTGTATCAGTGACTCCCATCCAACAAGTAACAGCCGTCGCTGCTGCTGTTAATGGGGGCTATTTATACGAGCCTTACATTGCGAAGTCTTGGACAGACCCAGCAACTGGTGAGGTCGTCCAAGAGACGGAGCCGACTATGAAGAAGCAGGTGATCTCAGAAGATACTTCAAAGGAAATTCGCCTTGCTCTTGAGAGTGTCGTCGCAAAAGGTACTGGTAGAGGGGCGTTTGCTGATGGCTACCGCGTTGGAGGTAAGACAGGTACCGCTCAAAAAGTAGGAGCGGACGGACGTTACATGGAGAACAACCACGTTGTCTCATTTATTGGATTCGCACCTGCAGATGACCCTGAAATAGTTGTTTATGTAGCAATCGACAATCCGAAGAACACCGTTCAGTTCGGTGGAGTTGTTGCTGCTCCTATTGTAGGGAATATCATGGAAGATGGCCTTCGAGCGTTAGGCGTTAAGAAGCGAACGGATGGTCTAGAGAAAGAATATCAATGGCCAGATGCTCCAATTATTGAACTTCCTGATTTGGTCGGCCTAAAAACGAAGGAATTGAATAACTATTTAATCAACGTATCTGTAGAAACGAGTGGCACGGGACCATACATTGTCGGTCAAGCGCCGAAAGCAGGTACGAAAATTGAGGAAGGCTCTACCATTCGACTCTATTTATCAGACTCTCCTGATGACAAAGCACTAGATGAAAAAGACGACGAATCATAAAAGTTAGAATCGCACGAATCACAACACTTTGCTATAATAGGGAACGTATATGAAATCAAACATAAGGAGCCTGAATTGTATGAAACTAGTCGACTTAATGGCGACTCTCCAAGTATATGAATTAACAAAACCAATCCAACATATAAACATAACAGGGATCGAGATGGACTCTCGCGCTGTAGAAGAAAACAACTTATTTATTTGCATTGATGGCTTTACCGTAGATGGACATAATTTCGCTGAACAAGCAGTACAAAAAGGGGCCTGTGCGATTCTTGCAGAAAGGCCTCTTGATGTTTCTGTTCCTGTCATGCTTGTGAAAGACACAAAAAAAGCTATGGCTGTATTGGCGAATACATACTATAACCAGCCAACGCAATCCCTCCGCTTATTCGGAGTGACAGGAACGAACGGAAAAACGTCCGTCACCTACCTATTAGAGTCTATTTACAAAACTCATGAAGAGAAGACAGGACTCATCGGAACGATTCAAATGAAAATCGGAGATGAGACGCGTGAAGTGAAAAACACGACGCCTGATGCTCTCGCATTACAACGTTTCTTTAAAGAGATGGTGGATGAAGGTGTTCAGACAGCCTTTATGGAGGTATCCTCTCACGCGTTAAGCATGGGCAGAACATTCGGTTGCGACTACGACATCGCTATTTATACGAACCTATCTCAAGATCATTTGGATTACCATGACACAATGGAAGACTACTTAAAGGCAAAGACTTTACTCTTCACAGGTCTTGGGAACCAATACACGACAGGAAGACCGAAATTCGGTATTGTAAATGCGGACGATCACTATCATGAGGCGTTCATGAACGCTACCGCTCAACAGGTCGTCACGTACGGAATTGACTCCGATGCTGATGTGACGGCTACGAACATTGAATTAAGTGCTAAAGGAACATCGTTTGTGTTACGAACTCCACAAGGTAGTGTAGACATTGAAAGTTCACTTATTGGAAAGTTCAGTGTTTACAATATGTTAGCAGCAGCAACCGGAGCGTGGATGGCTGGAGTACCTCTTGCGACCATTCAACAAGCTTTTCATACCACTGAAGGAATTCGGGGTCGTTTCGAACCTGTATTGGCAGGCCAAGAGTATGGAGTGATTGTAGACTACGCACACACGCCTGACTCATTAGAGAATGTTCTTACAACCGTGAAGAATTTCGCGGAGGGGAATGTGTATGTGGTGGTCGGTTGTGGGGGAGACCGTGATCGAACGAAACGCCCACTAATGGCCAAAGTAGCAGTAGAGTATGCGGACGTTGCAATATTTACTTCTGACAATCCTCGTACAGAACAACCAGCAGCCATTCTTCAAGATATGGAAGAGGGAGTAGATGTTGGTTCTTATAAGACAATTGAGGACCGACGAGAAGCAATTGGGTATGCGATTCAGCATGCGTCTAAAGATGATGTTGTGCTCATAGCAGGCAAAGGGCACGAGACGTATCAAATCGTAGGTGAAGAAGTGAAGCATTTTGATGATGTTGAAGTAGCAAGAGAACACATTCTTGCCAACAAATAAAGGAGTTTAAGATTCATGATATTTACGACGAAATGGTTGAGTAAGTGGTTTACACATTTTCAAGGATCCATTGATGAAGGACGTATTGAAGCGGTATTTACGGATAGCCGTAAACAGGTAGCAAACGGTCTATTCATCCCACTAGAAGGGGAGAATTTTGATGGTCACACATTCATCGATAGTGCCATAGACCAAGGTGCCGTTGCGACCTTTTGGAACCGTGAGAAAGAACTGCCGGCTCACCTTCCTAAGGACTTCCCTGTCTTCTTCGTTGAGGATACGCTTGTTGCATTGCAACAACTCGCTCACCAGTACAGAATGGAGATTAATCCAACTGTTATAGGCGTAACGGGCTCAAATGGAAAGACAACTACGAAAGATTTAATTGGTTCTGTCTTGGGTGTATCGTTTCAAACTCATCGTACAGCTGGCAATTATAATAACCACATTGGTCTGCCGCTTACAATCTTGTCCATGCCTCGTGGCACGGAAATGCTCGTACTTGAAATGGGCATGAACCATTTTGGTGAGATTGAACAGTTGTCTACTATCGCACAACCCGACTACGCAATCATTACCAACATAGGAGAATCTCATATTGAGTACCTTGGCTCAAGAGAAGGAATTGCTCAAGCTAAGACGGAAATATTAGCAGGGATGAAAGAGTCTGGACGAGTGTTTCTTGATGGAGATGAGCCATTGCTCGCTCCGCTGCACACAAGAGAACGTGTTGTGTCATGCGGCTACGATGGAAAGAACCGATGCCACATCACAAATGTTTCTATGAGTGAACGCTCGACAACCTTTACCATTAACGATACAGAGTCATACGAAATCGGGATGTTAGGGAAGCATAATGTAAAGAATGCTTCCTATGCAATCATGCTTGGTAAAGCGATTGGGATGGAGCCTGTTCACATACAGGAGGGCCTACACTCGATAGAAATGACAGGCATGCGCTTTGAAACGGTAGATGGGCCTAAGTCGTCCATTATTATCAACGACGCATACAATGCCTCGCCTACTTCCATGGAAGCTTCGATTGGAGTAGTGAAGGAGATGGATGTTAAGGGGAAACGAATTGTCGTCTTAGGTGATATCTTTGAACTTGGTGCACACCGAGATGAATTTCATCGCCAAGTCGCTCAATCCGTCACATCTCCAATTGATCTCTTGCTTACAGTCGGGGAAGCTTCAGCGCTGATTACAGAAGAAGTGCGTCGTGAAGAAGCGGTCGAAGCAAAGCACTTCACGACGAAGGAAGACTTGGTTCGTGAACTAAACGAGCGTATAGAGCCTCATTCACTCATTCTGTTGAAAGCATCAAGAGGTATGAAATTAGAAACGATACTAGACGAACTAACTTATTAATTTGGACGGTTACGATTAAAGGAGGAGAAACCAGTGAACGAACAAACATTACTCATCACCATGCTAGTAGCATTTCTCATTACCGTCCTTATTTCTCCGATAATGATTCCATTCTTACGTCGTTTGAAATTTGGACAAAGCATTCGTGATGAAGGACCGAAATCACACCAAAAGAAATCTGGTACACCAACAATGGGAGGCATGATGATCCTTGTATCTATTGCGATTACCACAATTGCAATGACATGGACATTCAATGCTGGGCAATTTAATTTTGAAGTCTTTATCCTTCTTTTCGTTACGATTGGATTTGGTTTAATTGGCTTCCTAGACGACTATATTAAAGTTGCAAAGAAACGTAACCTTGGACTGACGTCAAAGCAAAAGCTTGCTGCACAGTTTGTGATTGCTCTTATTACGTACATCATACTAGAACGGAACGGGTTTTCAACGTACATTGAAATTCCATTTACAAGCATTCAATTCGAACTTGGATGGGCATACGGAATTCTCATCCTACTTATGCTTGTAGGCTCTTCAAACGCAGTTAATTTAACAGATGGACTAGACGGCTTGTTGGCAGGAACATCAGCCATTGCATTCGGAGCCTTTGGTTTGTTGGCTTGGCATGGTCAGCCGCAATTTGAAGTATCTGTATTCGCTTTAGCGGTTGTCGGAGCAACGTTAGGTTTCTTAGTATTTAATGCCCATCCGGCTAAAGTCTTTGCAGGAGATACAGGGTCACTCGCGCTTGGCGGTGCTATTGCAACAGTGGCCATCTTAACGAAGCTTGAGATTCTCCTTGTCATTATTGGAGGGGTGTTCGTACTCGAGACACTATCTGTCATGATTCAGGTTATATCGTTTAAAACAACCGGAAAGCGGGTCTTCAAGATGAGTCCGCTCCACCATCACTATGAACTAATTGGATGGTCAGAATGGCGAGTTGTCACGACATTCTGGATGGTCGGACTCGTATTCGCTGCATTAGGAATTTATATCGAGGTGTGGATGTAGTGAACAGATTAAATCAGTTTCCGTATCAGCACGCATTAGTGCTTGGCCTTGCGAAATCAGGTCAAGCAGCAGCCGAAATCCTTCATTCGAATGGTGTACAGGTTCGAGTGAATGATCAAAAGCCGTTTGAAGAGAATGAACAGGCTCAATCGCTTCATGAACAAGGAATGGATGTCGTAACCGGAGCTCATCCACTATCTGTATTGGATGATGTTCAAGTGGTGGTTAAGAACCCGGGCATCCCTTACGACAATCCAATCGTGGTCGAGGCCGTTCATCGAGGCTTACCAATCCTTACAGAAGTGGAACTCGTCAATTACCTTCATGATGGCCCAATCGTAGCGATAACAGGGTCTAATGGGAAGACAACGACGACAACACTTGTCTATGAAATGTTGAAGCAAAGTGGGAAGAACGTCCACATTGCAGGGAACATTGGTCAAGTTGCGAGCAAAGTCGCTCTTCATACAGAGAAGGACGATATTCTCGTTATAGAGCTTTCTTCCTTCCAACTTCTCGGTACAGAGGCGTTTCATCCGACTGTTTCTGTGTTCTTAAATCTGTTTGAAGCGCACCTTGATTATCATAAGACCATGGAACATTATGGGGACTCAAAAGCGATGATCTTCCGTAACCAGACTGAAGAAGACTGGGTCGTCTACAATGAGGAAAACGAATACGTTCGAAAGTTGGCGAACAAGGCAAGAGCGAAGAAAGTTCCATTCTCAAGCGTGAATCCTATAAAGGATGGCGTTTGGGCGGATGACTTCCATATCTATGTACAAGATGAGCCTATTGTAGCTAAGGAACAAATTCTATTAGAAGGAACACACAACCTAGAGAATATTATGGCAGCAAGCCAAGCTGCAAAGTTAGTCGGGGCTACAAATGAAGGGATTCAACAAGTGTTAGCAACGTTTACGGGTGTTAAACACCGATTCCAGTTTGTATGTGAAATTGAAGGAAGAAGGTTCTTTAACGATTCTAAAGCAACCAATATTCTTGCAACGACAAAAGCATTAGCCGCCTTTCACACTCCTACCATCTTGCTTGCTGGAGGGTTAGACCGAGGCAATGAATTCGATGAACTCGCTCCTTATTTGAAACATGTAACTGCGATGGTTCTGTTCGGTGAAACCGCAGAAAAATTACAGCGTGTTGGCGAAGAGCAAGGAATAAAGACAATTGTACAAGTCGATAATGTTAAACAAGCAGCCGAAACGGCGTTTGACATCTCTGAAGAAGGAGACGTCATTCTACTTTCCCCAGCCTGTGCAAGCTGGGATCAGTATCGCACCTTTGAAGAACGTGGAGACATGTTTATGGATGCGGTGCATACATTGAAGTAGGGGGCTTGTTTAACTAAGAAGAAAGCCCCCCGCTTTGAACAGGCTCGAGGGGGGTTTTTTTTATGTTTTGGACAAGAAGTAAGCGAAATCCTAAAGAGGCGCCCGACCTAATCATGCTCATCGTCATCCTGAGTTTATTGCTCGTTGGCGTCATCATGGTGTACAGTGCGTCGGCGATTTGGGCAGATTATAAATTCGATGATTCCTTTTATTTCGCTAAACGTCAGCTGCTATTTGCGACAGTTGGGATTATGGCCATGTTCTTCTTTATGAATGTTCACTACCTTACGTGGAGAAACGTATCAAAGATCTTGTTAGTTGTCTGTTTTATTATGCTTATCGGGGTACTTATTCCTGGTGTCGGAATGGTGAGGGGCGGAGCTAGAAGTTGGATTGGAGTCGGTGCATTTAGTATTCAGCCTTCAGAATTTATGAAACTCGGGCTAATCATTTTCTTAGCGAAGTATTTAAGTGAGAAGCAACGGGTTATTACTTCATTTCGTAAAGGGTTCCTGCCCTCGTTATCGCTCGTATTTCTAGCGTTCGCAATCATTATGCTTCAGCCAGACTTAGGGACAGGCGTTGTGTTAGTGGGAACCTGTATGCTGATGATTTTCGTATCTGGAGCTCGTATTGCGCATTTCGTAGGATTAGGAGCACTCGGGCTTGTTGGATTTATTGCGTTAATTGCATCGGCACCTTATCGGATTAAACGTATTACAGCGTTCTTAAACCCATGGGAAGACCCTCTTGGAGCAGGGTTTCAAATCATTCAATCTCTCTATGCGATTGGTCCAGGTGGATTGATGGGGCTTGGACTTGGACAAAGCTTGCAGAAATTCTTCTACTTACCAGAACCGCAAACGGACTTTATCTTTGCTATTCTCGCAGAAGAATTAGGATTCATAGGGGGGACGTTCGTATTACTTCTCTTCTTCTTGCTCTTGTGGAGAGGAATTCGTGTAGCGTTAGCAGCCCCTGATATGTATGCAAGCTTATTAGCACTTGGCATTGTTGGCATGATTACCATTCAAGTCATGATTAACATCAGTGTCGTCATTGGGTTGATGCCAGTAACTGGAATCACCTTACCCTTCTTAAGTTATGGGGGCTCCTCTCTCACACTTATGCTCTGTTCGGTAGGGATTCTATTGAATATCAGTCGATATGCAAAATTATGATATTCTTTCTACCCGTCTTTGGACGGGTTTTTTTGTTGGTATTAAACATTTTGTAAACATAGTATCCCATTGTAGAAATTCCATGGTAAACTAGGTAGCATACAGGAGCGTATACAATCTTTTCGGTTGAACTGTAGCATTTCATGGAAATTAAACGGATTAGGTTTGATGCATGATTTAAGTGGGTAACTGACCATCGTTACCTCTTTGAATCGTGTTGTAACAACTAGCTTACATCTACCTCTGATATTCATTAAAACGTGTAATGTGGCAGGTATGTAAAATTATGTGGAACTTACGAATTCCACCATAAATGACCACGTCAAGCAAGTTCGAATATGGTATACTAGGTTTGTGTAGGACGGCATTGATTGAATGCCGTTTTCCTATGCAAATCATACGCCAGGTAGGAGTTTGTGATCCATGGCCGAAAAAAAGATTGTTTCCATTGAAGAGCGCATCCCTAAGCTGAAGGAAGCTAGAAAGAAGAAGGCAAATCGTCGATTGATTATCTATCTTTCTATCTTTTTCATTATGATTGCGTTAATTCTTTATTTGCAATCACCTCTGAGTCATGTCAAACAAGTGATTGTCAAAGGAAATTCAAACATCGAAACTGAAACGATTCAACAAAAGAGCGGAATTTCAAAGGATGATAACTTTTGGAACATTGACAAGAGTGCCATCGTTGCATCGGTCTCCAATCATCCTGAAGTGAAATCTGTTCAAGTAGACAAGCGGTTGCCGAACAAAGTCATCTTGACTGTAGACGAGTACAATCGGGTTGGGTACGTGAAGACAGAAGATGCGTATTATCCTATACTCGAAACTGGGCAAGAACTTTCGGATCAAGAAATGTCTATACCAAACGGGGATGCACCCCTACTTATTGGCTGGGACAAACGAACGTATTTAGAAGAGCTCACGAAAGAGCTTGTTCAATTACCTGCAAGTATTGCGAACAAAATTTCAGAAATACGTTGGACCCCAACCGAATCTAACCCATATAAGATTCATCTTTATATGAGTGATGGGTATGAAGTGGATGCATCCATTCGAAATTTCTCAAATAAAATGCGTTCCTATCCTTCCATCGTCGCACAATTAGATGAACAGGACCGAGGAATTATCCATATTGATGTTGGAGCCTACTTTGAGTCCTATGAAAATGGAGAGACCAAGGAAGTAGAGGAGGAAGAATAGGTTGAGAATGAACGGCAAACACGTCATTTTCTCCTTTGTTCTACTGGTTTCTGGCTTTCTTGTAACCTTTAGTTACCAACAAACGAAAGCGAATCCACAAGTTGTTCAACTTACTGATGGACAACTAGAACAAGATTACTACTACCGCAAACAATTAATTGAAGTTGAAGAGAAGAACAAAGAGTTGCGCGAAGAAGTCGCTGCTAAGCAAGAAGCGATACAAGGGAAAGAAGAAAATATTGGTGACCAAGCAACACTTGTACAAGATTACATTGATGAGAAACAGAAGCTACAAAAGCTAACTGGTGAAGTTGCTGTTGAAGGACAAGGTGTTGAGGTAGAGCTTCGAGATGCAGCTTATATCCCATCAGAAGAAAATGCCAATCAATACATTGTCCATGACAGCCACGTACATAAAGTCATCAATGAAATGCTTGCCTCAGGTGCTGAAGCAATTGCCATTAATGGACAGCGTATTTACCGAAATAGTTATATTGCTTGCACAGGTCCAGTCATTACGGTGGATGGGGTACAGCATCCAGCTCCATTTGTTATTACTGCCATTGGCGACCCTGATGTAATTGAACCAAGCTTAAACTTACAAAATGGGGTCGTCGACCAACTAGTTGAAGATCACGTCGAAGTATCCGTTCAAGTAAAGGGCAACGTGGCCATGAATGCAAAAGTATCGAATGAAGGATGAACTTAGATGTCACGTAATCGGTTGCCGTTAAGTATTGTATTAGCCATTTTTGGTTTTATGGTTGCGATTCAGTTCCAGTCAACACAGCAGCCAGACACTCGGGATACGAGAGACCTTTGGGAAATTCGTACAGCGCTACAAGATGAGCAGAGAACACAGCAAGAGCTGTATGAGAAACTCTCAGAACTCGATTCCTTACTAGCACAGTATGAAACTCAGAATGAAACCGAAAAAGTTGAAACGTTGAAAGACTCCATTGAACAGCTTAAGCAACAAGCTGGCTTAGAAGAAAGGGTAGGGGAGGGGTTGACACTTACGGTTGAACCGTGGACACAAATCATCGAAGAGAGCGACCAAACGCCCAATGTGTCACCGGATTTATTGCAACGACTCATTAATGAGTTGAACCGTTATGGTGCAACCGATATTGCGATAGGGGAGGAGCGCATTACAAGTCTTTCTCCAATCCGCAATGTAAATGGGTATACGTATGTAAACAATCGTCAGCTTTCTAGTTTACCTCTCACAGTTAAAGTACTTTCTGAGGACCCTGAGCGGTTGTTAAACTATATGGAAGTCAGCCCGGCAATCGATGAGTTTGCCATAGACAATCTGTTAATACAACTGTCATTGAAAAGCGATGTGAAATTGCCGGCTTATGAGCAACTATCAACTTTAAAGTACTTAAACGAGGTACAAACGAAAGAAACAGGTGAGTCTTAGCATGTGGTTACCCATACTTTTCTTATTGGTGGGCTTGTCGCTCGGGTTTTTATCCGACATTCGTGTGCCTGATGCCTACACCAACTATCTATCTATTGCTGTCTTGGCGGCTTTCGATACACTTCTTGGAGGTATACGCGCCCACTTAGAGAAGAAGTTCGATGATCAGGTCTTTGTGACTGGTTTTATCTTTAATGTGGGCTTAGCAGCATTGCTAGCCTTTTTAGGAGTTCAAATCGGAGTTGATTTATATTTGGCAGCAGTGTTTGCTTTTGGAGTCCGTCTGTTCCAAAACATTGCCGTAATTCGTAGGTATATGATTGACCGACTTCAATGGAGAAGGCAGAAAAAAATCAAGTGAAATAAAAGGATATTGCTTTTCTATTGTTGAATAGAGGTAGTAGTTAACCATGTCAAGTTATTTTGCTTATCACTACGTTCTTCCACCTTACAATAGATCCAGGAGAACGCGTGCATAACTAGAGGCTAAAGAAGAAATAGACGATGAATCAGGAGGTGCCTTGATTTTGAACAACAATGAAATACTTGTCAGCTTAGACATAGGTACATCGAAAATTAAAGTCATGATTGGTGAGGTCATGAATGATTCTTTAAATATAATCGGTGTTGGTACGGCTAAGTCGAAAGGAATAAAGAAAGGGGCCGTTGTGGATATTGACCAAACGGTTCAGTCCATCCGCTCAGCAGTTGAGCAGGCCGAACGCATGGTTGGAATGCAAATCAATCGTGTTGTTGTAGGGATTAATGGAAGTCACATTCAATTGCAACAATCTCACGGGGTAGTGGCTGTCCAAAGCGAAGACCGTGAAATTCGTAATGAAGACATTGGGCGAGTGATTGATGCAGCTCAAGTGATATCCATCCCACCAGAACGAGAAGTTGTGGACGTCATTCCACAAGAATTCATCGTTGATGGACAAGATGAAATCACCGACCCCCGCGGCATGATTGGCGTTCGACTTGAAATGGAAGGCACAATCATTACATGTTCTAAAACAATGTTACATAATTTGCTGAAATGCGTCGAACGTGCCGGATTAGAAGTACTTGACATATGCTTGCAGCCACTCGCAACAGGCTCTGTTGCCTTATCTGAGGATGAGAAATATTTAGGTGTCGCGCTTGTAGACATTGGTGGAGGCAGCACCACAGTTTCCATTTTCGAAGGTGGTATTCTAATTGGAACATCCGTCATTCCATTAGGCGGGGATAACATTACGAAAGATTTATCCATTGGGATGCGTACATCTACGGAAGAAGCAGAAGATGTAAAGGTTAACCATGGACATGCTTTCTTCGATGATGCTCAAGAAGAAGAGAGTTTTGAAGTCACGATAATCGGAAGTGACCGTAAACAAGCATTTAACCAGCTACAAATATCTGATATGATTGAAGCACGTTTAGAAGAAATATATGCCTACGTAGAAAAAGAAATCCGTCGCCTTGGATTTAAAGAGCTACCTGGAGGTTATGTGCTGACTGGTGGCATGATGAATATGCCTGGCGTGCTGGAACTCGCTCATGATGTCTTCCAAGCGAATGTCCGAGTAGCAATTCCAGACTATATTGGAGTACGTGAGCCCCAATACACATCAGGGGTTGGCATACTTAAGTTCGCATACCGTAATGCGAAAATACAGGGCAAACAACTGTTTGACGCTGTGACCATCGAAGACCAAGACGAGGTCCCAGTACAAAAGAAACAGAAAAAAGTGCAACAGCCGCAACAAACGGAGAAAGAAAGCAAACCGAAGAAACAAAAAGAATCAAAAATGGCGAACCTATTAAAGTATTTCTTAGATTAATAAGGGCGTTCCCTTGTACGACATAGGAATAGATGTCTAGAAACTCGTAATCTTGCAAAACTGGGAGGAACGGAAAATGTTAGAATTTGAGACGAACATGGATTCATTAGCAACGATTAAAGTAATCGGTTGCGGCGGAGGCGGAAGCAACGCAGTTAACCGAATGATTGAACACGGTGTTCAAGGTGTTGAATTTATCGCCGTAAATACAGATGCTCAAGCGTTAAACTTATCTAAAGCAGAAGTTAAAATGCAAATTGGCGAGAAGCTTACTCGCGGTTTAGGAGCAGGCGCCAACCCAGAAGTAGGTCGCAAAGCGGCTGAAGAAAGTAAAGAACAGATTGAAGAAGCATTACAAGGTGCTGACATGGTCTTTGTTACAGCTGGAATGGGTGGAGGAACTGGTACGGGTGCTGCCCCTGTTATCGCTCAAGTTGCGAAAGAGCTTGGCGCATTAACAGTTGGTGTAGTGACTCGTCCATTCACATTTGAAGGCCGTAAGCGTTCAACTCAGGCTCACGGTGGAATTGACGCTCTTAAGAACAACGTTGATACACTGATTGTGATTCCTAACGATCGCCTACTTGAGATTGTGGATAAGAATACACCAATGCTTGAAGCATTCCGTGAAGCGGATAACGTACTTCGTCAGGGTGTTCAAGGTATCTCTGACCTAATCGCAGTACCAGGATTAATCAACGTTGACTTTGCCGATGTGAAGACGATTATGGCAGACAAAGGTTCCGCGCTAATGGGAATTGGAATCGCAACGGGTGAAAGTCGTTCAGCAGAAGCTGCGAAAAAGGCCATCTCATCTCCATTGCTTGAAACATCCATTGATGGTGCACATGGAGTCTTGATGAACATTACAGGTGGCGCTAACTTGAGCCTTTATGAAGTTCAGGAAGCAGCGGACATTGTTACTTCAGCTGCAGATCAAGAAGTAAACGTAATATTCGGTTCCGTCATTAATGAGAACTTAAAAGATGAGATTGTTGTAACCGTAATTGCGACTGGCTTTGAAGAAAGTCAACTGCAAGGTGGGAACCAAGGGAAAGCTCGTCCGAGCATTAGCCAGCCATCAGAAGGACAAGCCGAGCGTAAACGTCCAGAACCTACTCGTCGTGAGCAACGTGAACGTGAACGTGAGCGTGAAGCACCGGCACAACAACAGCAGCAACAACAACAACGTTCGAATGACGAAGATACGCTCGATATTCCGACATTCTTACGTAATCGCAATCGCCGTCGATAATAACGGACAAGTGCTCCTCTTTACAGAGGGGCATTTTTTTATGATTTTTATGCGACAAAACTTGTTAGGATATACAAAAATAAGTTCTATCTGCAAAACATAATCTGACAGACTTCTGTTTCTATCTTCGCTATACTAACTTCCATCAGGATGTTTCCATGCATCTTTGCCAGAGCCTCAACTGAATCATTTATTTCGTTAAAGTAGAAAGAAGAATTTGTGGGTGGTATGTCTCTATCTGAATTTAGACTGAACTGGATCATCACGACAGTCATTTGAAGCTTAGGCTTTGTTAACAGTAAGAATTAAAAAGTAAGAACTGATGCAAGGATAGAAGCGGTCAGAAATGGGAAAGTACGTGTTTCTTGGCCATCGTCCTTTCTGTAATGCTCCTCCTACTATAAGTTATCGTAAGACGTGAACAGAGCCATTACTTAAGAGAATGCCAAAGAGAGAGGGAGGAAATTGTGACCATCTACCTGGATGCTGTTTGGCTGTTAAACTTCTTTCTAGATTGGATGATCTTGATGCTGACGCAGTACATAGCGAAGTCAACAAGCAAGAGTTATCGATTAGCGCTTGCTGCAGCTTTTGCTTCCATGCTCGTTCCAATCACACTCTTTTATCCTCAATCCATCGTTACTCATCCAATCGGGAAAGTGCTCTTTTCCATTGTTATTCTGCTCATCGCCTTTGGATTCAAGAATAGTAGAAGGTTTTCTAGGTTATTTTTGCTATTCTACTTTGTCTCCTTCGCACTTGGGGGTAGCTTATTCGGAATTTATTATTTTCTTAACCAACAGATTCAATTGTCAGGTGGCGTTGTGTTAACGTATCAGACCGGGTTCGGGGATGGGGTTAGCTGGCTGTTCGTATTCCTAGGATTTCCGGTTGTCTGGTGGTTCACGAAGCGTCGAGTGGACAACCTTGTTACAGAGAAGCTGAAATACGATGAAATGCTCCAAGTCACAATTAGCCTAAACAAAGAGGAACGAACAACCACATCCTTAGTAGATAGTGGCAATCAGCTTGTCGACCCCATTACGAAACGGCCAATTGTAATCTGTGATAAGCCTTTCTTATCCCAGTGGTTCACCGATGACGAATGGGAGAGTCTTCAACAGAGTCAGGAAGATTTAGCGTTTGAGCGACTACCAGAAGAATGGCAACATGCCGTTCGTCTAATCCCTTATCAAGGGGTTTCAGGTCAGAAAGATTTTATGCTCGCATTAAAGCCTGATTATGTGCTTGTGCATACAGAAGATAAACAGTTGAAGATTGAAAGAGTATTAATCGGCATTCAATTTAGTCAACTTTCCAATGATCAAAGTTATCAATGCTTACTGCACCCTCATCTGCTAAAAACATTAGCGGTTCATTCTGCCTAAACTGAAGGAGGATGTTAATGACGAAGCTTAGACTGAAAATTCAATTATGGTGGTACCGACTACTATTTAAACTTGGATGGAAGACAGACGAAATTTACTATATAGGAGGAAATGAGGCTCTCCCGCCTCCTTTAACAAAAGAAGAAGAACAGGAGCTGTTGAAGAAACTTCCAAAAGGAGATAAAGCCGCCCGAGCAATGTTGATTGAACGGAATCTTCGTCTCGTTGTCTATATTGCAAGGAAATTTGAGAATACAGGGATTAATATTGAAGACTTAATTTCTATCGGGACAATTGGCCTAATTAAAGCAGTGAATACGTTTAATCCTGAGAAGAAAATAAAGCTTGCTACTTATGCTTCGCGATGTATTGAGAATGAAATCCTCATGTATCTAAGACGAAATAATAAAATTCGGAGTGAAGTGTCCTTTGATGAACCCCTAAATATTGATTGGGACGGAAATGAACTGTTGTTGTCTGATGTATTAGGGACAGAGGAAGACATCATCACGAAAGACCTAGAAGCAAGAGTCGATAAACGCCTACTTAAGAAAGCGTTGGAGCAACTGAATGACCGAGAAAAACAAATCATGGAGCTTCGATTCGGTTTAATTGGAGAGGAAGAGAAGACGCAAAAAGATGTGGCTGATATGCTTGGCATCTCCCAATCCTACATCTCAAGACTCGAGAAGAAGATCATTAAACGATTGAAAAAAGAATTTAATAAAATGGTGTAATGCCTTATGTCTGTAAAGAGAAAGCTCATCCGTGAGCTTTCTCTTTTCTTGCGTCTGCATAAAATTCCCTCTCGCGGAGAAACTGTTCTTTGACAGCATCTCCACTAGAGGGGGGTTAAGATATGACTCGACATAAAGTAGAAATATGTGGTGTCGACACATCCAAATTACCTGTACTTAAAAACAAAGAAATGAGAGAACTATTCAAGCAAATGCAAGATGAAGGAGATATTACAGCTCGAGAGAAGCTTGTGAATGGGAATCTTCGTCTTGTATTAAGCGTCATTCAACGTTTTAACAATCGCGGTGAATATGTGGACGACCTCTTTCAAGTCGGCTGTATCGGACTAATGAAGTCGATTGATAACTTTGACTTGGGTCAGAATGTTAAGTTCTCAACGTATGCAGTTCCTATGATTATTGGTGAAATTAGAAGATACCTTCGAGATAATAATCCGATTCGTGTATCAAGATCATTAAGAGATATTGCATACAAGGCTTTACAAGTAAGAGAGAAGCTGATGAGTAAGACCTCAAGAGAACCAACGCCAGTCGAGATTGCTGAAGAAATGGGGGTTCCCCATTCTGATATCGTCTTTGCTCTCGATGCGATTCAAGACCCAGTTTCGTTGTTTGAACCGATTTACAACGACGGGGGAGACCCAATTTTCGTCATGGATCAATTAAGTGATGACCGTAACAAAGATTCCATCTGGATAGATGAAATCGCGCTTAAAGAAGGGATGCGTCGATTAAACGAACGGGAGAAATCAATCTTAAATAAACGATTTTTCCAAGGGAAGACACAAATGGAAGTTGCTGATGAGATAGGAATTTCTCAAGCGCAAGTATCTCGTCTTGAAAAAGCAGCCATTCAGGAAATGAATAAGCAAATGTATGATTAAATAAGGGAGTCAGACCTAGTGTAAATGGTCTGGCTTCTTTCCTTTTTCTCGTTAATGTTTAGAAAGAAACGTGCATAAGATGGTAAAAAAGGGCGGTGACACGAACAATGATGATTTCTGAACTTCAGATGAAGGAAATTATATCAGTCGAGACGGGTCAAAGATTGGGTCATTTGTCAGATTTAGAAGTCGATGTTGAACGTGGTAGAATTTTAGCACTCATCGTTAGTGCGAAAGGGAAGATGATGGGGTTGTTTGGCAAAGAAGAAGAGATTGTCATTCCTTGGGAAACGATTGTCACAATCGGTGAAGACGTTATATTAGTAAAGAATGTGACCAAACCGGTCGTTTATCCAGAACAAAAAGTAGAATAAATGGAACATCTTAAGAAAAATGAGGAAAGATGTGATAAAATAGATGCGATAACAGAGATATGGGGGATTCACGAATGATTGAAGGATTTCATCACACACACCCTGCTTATTTAGAGGTAACAAAGTGGACGTATGGGAATGAGCAACTCGTAGCAGGGATGACAACTAGGCTAGGTGGGCTCGGGGAAGTTCCATTCGATACGTTTAACTTAGCCTGGCACGTGCCTGATGTTCACCAAACGATAGTGGATAATCGTCATATACTTGCGGATCTATTACAGTTCCCTGTACATACATGGGTAGGGGGAGAACAGGTGCATGGCACGAGGATACATCGCGTCACTAGACAGGACCTCGGGAAAGGTGCACTAGAACAAGATACGGCCGTTAAAGAAGTGGATGGCCTCATTACGAATGAGAAAGATGTTCTTCTAACAGCATTTTATGCAGACTGTGTGCCTTTATTCTTCTACGACCCTGTTACGGAATGGGTTGGAATTGCGCATGCGGGTTGGAAAGGGACAGTTGGTCGAATGGGACCAAAGATGATTGATGCTCTGGTTGAAGAAGGGTCTTCTATTGAGAACATTAAAGTTGCCATTGGACCTTCCATTGGGGGAGACGTATACGAAGTGGATGACACTGTCATACAGCACATTCTTCGTGAAGAGAGAACGGAGGACGTCATCCTTTCCGCATCTTCTGGTAAGTATATGCTTTCGTTACAACATCTGCACCTACAACAAATAAAAAAAGCAGGAATACTGGAGAAAAATATCGAATTATCCGAGTATTGCACGTACCAAAACGACCACCTTTTCTTCTCGCATCGACGTGATCAAGGAAAAACAGGACGAATGTTAGGGTTTATTGGATTACGTAGCGAGGAACGAGGTTAGGGGTATCACATGAATATCAAAGAGAATGCAGCAGACATACAAAGAAAAGTGGAAGCCGCATCAGAACAGAGTGGACGAAGTGCATCAGATGTTACTGTGATTGCTGTTACGAAATATGTGTCTGTTGAACGTGCTCACCAAGCTGTGGAGGCAGGAATCACACACCTTGGTGAGAACCGACCTGAAGGGCTAATAGAGAAGCAGACACATCTTTCAAACGGTGTTACATGGCACTTTATTGGGTCACTCCAATCAAAGAAAGTTAAGCGTGTCATTGATGGCGTTGATGTACTTCATTCGTTAGACAGATTGTCATTAGCGAAAGAAATTCAAAAGCGTTCAGAGCGCGTCGTTCCATGCTTTATCCAAGTTAATGTTTCTGGTGAAGAATCAAAACAAGGACTATCTCTAGACGAGGTCCACGAGTTCGTGAATGAGCTTGAAGCGTACGACCGGATAAAGGTAATCGGCCTAATGACAATGGCTCCCTATATCGATGATGAGGACGAGCTCCGTTCATGCTTTAGAAGGTTACGCTTATTACGCGATGAGATTCAGGACTTAGGGTTGTCTCATGCCCCTTGCACAGAGCTTTCGATGGGGATGAGCAATGACTACACGATTGCGATTGAAGAAGGAGCAACTCATATACGAATTGGGACAAGCTTAGTAGGCAACGAACAAAAAGAATAGAGAGGAGTGAACTGAACATGAGCATTAAAAACAAATTAAAAAAAGTGTTTGCCTTAGATGATGAATATGAGTACGAATATGTGGATGAATCGGAAATTGATCTACCAGAGCACTTTCAAGACCAGCAAGAATCCCAGCAAGAGAAAAAGCAAAACGTTGTGAGTTTGAAAACGATGCAGCAGTCTTCAAAGGTTGTGCTGACAGAACCAAGGTCGTACAACGAGGCTCAAGAAATTGCAGATCATCTAGTCAATCGTCGTGCTACGGTCATTAATTTACAGATGGTGGACCACACACAAGCAAAGCGAATAGTAGACTTTTTAAGCGGAACCGTTTATGCTATTGGTGGAGACATTCAGAAACTTGGATCTCAAACATTCTTATGTACACCTGACAATATTGATGTTTCAGGGTCTATTACCGAAATGTTGACAGCAGAAGATGATTACGAGAAAAGGTGGTAACCACTTTGGATGAATTTTTGTTTACGCTTTATAGATTTTTAGGAACATTGCTTCAGCTTTATTCCTTTGCGTTGATTATTTACATTTTCATGTCCTGGTTCCCTGGAGCGAGAGAATCTTCAATCGGGAGCTTTATAGGACGAATTTGTGAGCCATACTTAGAGCCTTTTCGACGAATTGTTCCACCGATTGGGATGCTTGATTTATCCCCAATCGTTGCGATTCTAGTACTTAACTTCGCAGCAGGATACGGTCTGCAAGCACTGTTCCAAATACTATCTAGTTTATTGTAGATCATGTGACAACATGATCTGCTTTTTTATGGGTTAGGATGAGACGATGGAAATTTACCAACATTTTAGAAAAGAAGAACAACCATTTATAGATAACGTCGTATCCTGGAAAGAGGAAGTCGGCCGTTCGTTCACACGAAAATTGACCGATTTTCTTGACCCGCGTGAACGGATGATCTTTCAATCCATCATTGGGCAGGATGAAGACTTTGTATGGAAAGCTTATGGAGGCCCTGACCATGCAGAACGCCAACGAATGATTCTTGCTCCTTTCTATGAGGAAATAGAAGAGAAAGATTTCGAGGTCACGCTCCTTGAAGCTTCTTATCCAAGTAAATTTGTGACGTTGGAGCACCGTGATGTTCTCGGTGCATTTATGAGTCTTGGGGTTGTACGTAAGAAGCTTGGCGACCTCATCGTTACAGAGGACAAGATTCAGATTCTAGTTGCTTCTGAAATTGCTGATTATGTTAAGATGAATCTAACGGGGGTAAAGAAGGCTGGAATCCAATTTGCTGAGAAGCCAATTGACAATCTGCTGCCCTCAGAGGAAGAGTGGCTTCAGAAAGATGGCACCGTATCCTCGCTTCGTCTCGATGTAGTTCTAAAGGAAATCTATACTCTTTCTCGTCAGAAAGCTGTACAGTTTATTGAGAAGGGTCAAATTAAAGTGAACTATCGAACAGTTGAATCTAGTTCCTTTGAGCTTAGAGAAGGCGATTTGATCTCATTCCGTGGGAAAGGACGCAGTCTCCTAACTTCAGTACATGGTCAGACGAAGAAGGAGAAATGGCGGGTCTCATACGCAAAGTTGAAATAGTTACAGGAACGAGCAGGATTTTGTTAAGCTTTGTCGAAAGACACTTAGTAATGACTATGAAACGACATCGTTAAGGAGGTGGCCCTAGTGGCTTTAACACCATTGGACATTCACAATAAGGAATTCACGCGAGGTTTTCGTGGGTATGACGAAGATGAGGTAAATGAATTTCTTGACCAGGTTATTAAAGATTATGAAAGCATTATTCGTGACAAGAAGAACCTTGAAGAGAAGGTTCAGAACCTAGAAGAAAGATTAGGGCATTTCAGCAATATTGAAGAGACATTAAATAAATCCATTTTAGTCGCTCAAGAAACTGCTGAAGAAGTGAAGAGCAATGCGACGAAAGAATCTAAGTTAATCGTGAAAGAAGCAGAGAAGAATGCGGACCGCATTATTAACGAAGCGCTTTCTCGTTCCCGTCGTATTTCATTAGAAGTAGAAGAGTTGAAGAAACAAGCGAAAGTGTTCCGCACTCGATTAAAAATGCTTGTTGAGGCTCAGCTTGATATGATTGAAAATGACGATTGGGATGACTTATTCAACGTGAAGCTTGACGAAGATGTTGAGGCTGAAGAAGAAGAGAGCGTTGATTTGGTCAAGAGTAATTCTTGACGCCTCTCGCATTTTTACATATAATATTTTAACAGAGTTTATATATGTGAAGTCTACGACAGGGATAAGTAAAGATAGCCCCTTTCAATAAGCGAGTCAGGGATGGTGGAAGCCTGATGGAAAGCCTATTTCGAAGATCACCCTTGAGACCCTATGCTGAACCATTCAGTAGGTGTAGGCGCGTCATTCACGTTACGAATGCTTGAGCGAATCATGCATACCTGTATGTATGATTTACAAGGGTGGTACCGCGAGACCTTCTCGTCCCTTTTTAGGGATGGAGAAGGTCTTTTTTATTTAGGTGTATTGCTTAACACATTATTGACCACGATGAAACTAGTTAAAGGAGGAACATAGGATGAACTATAAAGATACATTACTCATGCCAAAGACGGAATTCCCAATGCGCGGAAACCTTCCGAACCGTGAGCCAAAAATGCAAGAAGAATGGGAATCCATGAACATTTACGAACAGGTGCAAAAGCGAACAGAGGGGCGCCCTTTGTTTGTCCTACATGATGGCCCTCCATATGCAAATGGTGACCTTCACATGGGGCATGCGTTAAATAAAGTACTGAAAGATTTTATCGTCCGCTATAAATCTATGACAGGCTACAATGCTCCATATGTTCCAGGTTGGGATACGCATGGCCTTCCAATTGAACAAGCGCTAGCGAAGAAGAAGGTAAACCGTAAGAAGATGACGGTTGCAGAATTCCGTGAGAAGTGTGCTGAGTATGCATGGAAGCAAGTTGAGAATCAACGTACTCAATTTAAACAACTAGGTGTTCGTGGTGACTGGGACAATCCATACGTGACCCTTACAAAGGAATATGAAGCTGCACAAATTAAAGTGTTTGGTGAAATGGCGAATAATGGCTACATCTATAAAGGCAAGAAGCCTGTCTACTGGTCTCCATCTTCTGAGTCTGCATTGGCGGAGGCTGAAATTGAGTATCATGACAAACGCTCTGCATCCATCTATGTTGGGTTTAATGTGAAAGACGGGAAAGGGGTTCTTTCTGGAGACGAGACGTTCATCATCTGGACGACAACTCCATGGACGATTCCTGCAAATATGGGGATTGCCGTTCACCCTGAATTGACTTATGTAACCGTGAGCGCAAATGGCGGTCGTTTCATCATTGCTGAGAAGCTTATCGATGATGTAAGTGAGGCATTAGAGTGGGAAAACCCTGAAATCATTGCTACACACACAGGGAAGGACCTTGAGCGTGTGACTACACAACACCCTCTTTACGAGCGCGAATCACTTGTTGTACTAGGAGAGCACGTAACAACAGATGCCGGTACAGGTTGTGTCCACACTGCACCTGGCCACGGGGAAGATGACTACTGGGTCGGCATGCAATACGGACTTGACATTCTTTGTCCTGTCGACGAGAAAGGGTACTTCACTGAAGAAGCACCAGGATATGAAGGGCAATTCTACGATAGTGCAAATAAAGCCATTACAGAAGCGTTAGAAGAGAAAGGCGCTCTACTTAAATTGCAATTTATTACGCACTCCTATCCACACGACTGGAGAACGAAGAAGCCGACCATTTTCCGTGCCACAGCTCAATGGTTTGCATCCATTAAAGAATTCCGTAGTGAGATTCTATCAGAAATTGAAAATGTGGAATGGACACCAAAATGGGGCGAAACGCGTCTATACAATATGGTTCGTGACCGTGAGGACTGGTGTATTTCTCGCCAGCGTGCATGGGGTGTACCAATTCCAGTCTTTTATGCAGAAGACCAGACTCCAATTATTAATGAACAAACAATTGAGCATGTAGCGAACTTGTTCCGTGAACATGGCTCAAATATTTGGTTTGAAAGAGAAGCGAAGGACCTTCTACCAGAAGGCTTCACTTCAGAACACAGTCCAAATGGTCACTTCACGAAAGAAGAAGATATTATGGACGTATGGTTCGACAGTGGTTCTTCTCACCAAGCAGTCCTTCAAGAGCGCCCTGAATTACAGCGCCCTGCTGATTTATATCTAGAGGGTTCCGACCAATACCGTGGTTGGTTTAATTCGTCCTTGTCCACTTCTGTAGCAGTGACAGGTAAGGCACCGTTTAAAGCAATCCTCTCTCACGGATTTGCAATGGATGCCAATGGACGTAAGATGAGTAAGTCACTTGGGAATGTCATTCTTCCAGACAAAATTATGAAGCAGTATGGTGCTGATATTCTTCGTCTTTGGGTATCAAGTGTTGATTACCAAGCAGACGTACGTATTTCAGATGACATCCTAAAACAAGTTTCAGAAGTCTACCGTAAGATTCGTAACACGTTCCGCTTCCTATTAGGAAACTTGAACGACTTTGATCCTACTCAACACGTTGTGAAGGATGAGGATTTACAAGAAGTAGATCGTTACATGAAATTACGTTTAGATGAGCTTGTGAAGACGGTTCGTGAAGCCTATGACAACTATGAATTTATGAGTATTTATCATGCGATTCACAATTTCTGTACGATTGATTTAAGCTCATTCTACCTAGACTTTGCGAAAGATGTTCTTTACATCGAAGCACCTGACAACGTGCGTCGTCGCAGCATTCAGACGGTGTATTATGAGATTGTTACAACACTTACGAAACTATTGTCTCCAATCCTTTCTCACACAGCGGATGAGGTGTATAAGCATATCCCTGCAGTGGAGGAAGCGAGTGTTCAACTGACAGATATGCCAGAAGTGAAAGACCTTACTCACTTAACAGAGTTAAAAGCAAAATGGGATCACTTCATGAATGTCCGTGACGATGTATTGAAAGCACTTGAAGAAGCAAGAAGCGAGAAAGTCATTGGGAAATCCTTGGAAGCGAAAGTAACAATTGTTCCAAAGGATGAAGAAACAAAAGCGGTTCTTAACGAAATCAGCCACCTTGACCAATTGTTAATTGTATCTGGCGCTGACATTGCTGAGTCCGTACAAGAAGGAAAAGAATACGACCATGTGCACGTTGCAGTTGAAGCTCACGTTGGTGAGAAATGTCAACGTTGTTGGGTAGTTTCTGAAGAAATCGGTAAAGATGAGAAACATCCAGAACTTTGCCCACGTTGTGCTTCTGTCGTAGAAGAACAATACGAAGGATAAGAAAGGAGAGCTGGCTTTAATGCCAGTTCTTTTTTTATCAAGCGATAATCTCCTGTTTAAATCATTCCGTCAGCAGAAACGAAAATATGGTACAATGCTAAAGGAATACGCGAAAGTCGATCGGAGGATTTGCTTGTGTGGTACTATTTACTTGCTGCTGCTTTAATTGTATTGGACCAAGTAACGAAATGGCTCGTCGTGAAAGAAATGGAGCTGTATGAGTCTATACCTGTGATAGAGAATTTCTTATACTTAACTTCACATCGTAATAAAGGCGCTGCATGGGGTATTTTGGAAGGGCAGATGTGGTTCTTCTATTTGGTCACTGTGGCAGTAGTGGCTGCAGTTATTTACTATTTGCAGACACAGGGGAAGAAATTTCCGCTATTAGGCGTTGCGCTCGCTTTCATATTGGGAGGAGCTATAGGGAACTTTATAGACCGTTTATTCCGTAAAGAAGTGGTGGATTTCGCTGATGTTCTTATTGGGAGCTATGATTTCCCAATCTTTAATGTTGCGGATTCAAGTTTATTTGTCGGAGTGGTCCTTGTATTTATCGCAACCATCATAGATGAGCGGAGACAGAAAGGAAAGAAACAAGCATGAATGAGAATCAACATCAAGTTATAAATGAGGAAGCCGGTAGTCGAATAGATAAATTGATGGCCGATCTTCAAGAGAATTTATCACGTTCACAAGTGCAAGCATGGATTAAAGATGGGCACCTTACTGTGAACGGCAAAGGGATTAAGAGTAATTATAAGGTTCAAGAGGGCGATTACATTGCGTGGGAAGTTCCTGAGCCTGAAGAAATCGAACTCGTGGCTGAAGACATTCCTCTTGAGATTGTGTATGAAGACGAAGATGTGGTTGTCGTCAACAAACCGAAAGGAATGGTCGTTCACCCATCTCCAGGACATCCAAGTGGAACGCTTGTGAACGCGCTGCTTCATCATTGCACAGATTTGTCCGGAATCAATGGGGAAGTTCGTCCAGGTATTGTTCACCGCATTGACAAAGACACATCAGGATTGCTAATGGTCGCTAAGAACGATATGGCTCACCAATCATTGGCTGAGCAGTTGCAGGCAAAATCGATTGATCGTAAATACCTTGCTCTTGTCCACGGAGAGATCCATCATGAGGTTGGAACAATTGAGGCTCCAATCGGTCGAGATCTTAAAGACCGACAAAAGATGGGGGTAGTGGACAACGGCCGAGATGCAGTAACGCATTTTCGTGTCCTTGAACTATTTGATGGATTTACGCTTGTCGAATGTCAGCTGGAGACAGGTCGTACGCACCAGATTCGAGTGCACATGCACTATATTAAGCATCCGATTGTCGGAGACCCTAAATATGGCCAACGTAAAACGTATGATATTGAAGGCCAAGCCCTTCATGCGAGAACGCTTGGATTTCTACATCCTCGTACAGGCGAATGGTTAGAGTTTGTAGCAGAACCACCGAAAGTATTCGAAGATACGTTGACTTATTTACGTCAAAGGTCTTGACTTTATAGGAAGGCTTTGAAATAATATGGAAAGAATAAACATGACCCTTTAAACCAGTCCCGTGAGACTGAAAAGGAATTCGGACTTTTTATGGATACGTCTGTCCAAATCCCCTTTCGTCTTCGGATGAAAGGGGATTTTTTTTGGGTCATAGTAGGAGGATTACGAATGAACAAGAAGGCAACCGTACTAGACCAAGCCGCCATACGTCGCGGATTGACAAGAATTGCCCATGAGATTCTCGAACGAAACAAAGGAGTTGAAGGGTTAGTACTTGTTGGGATTAAAACGCGAGGCATACCTCTAGCTAAACGTCTTCAAGAGAAGATTGCGTCAATTGAAGGAGTGGAAGTTCCGATTGGTGAGGTGGACATTACGCTTTATCGAGATGATTTAAGCAATAAGGACGCGAAGTCAGAGCCAGAGCTTAAAGGAACTCATATCCACGGGGAGCTTACCAATAAGACGGTGATCTTAGTGGATGACGTCTTGTACACAGGTCGAACGGTGCGTGCCGCAATGGACGCCATTATGGACCAAGGAAGACCTTCACAAGTGCAGCTCGCTGTCTTAATTGACCGAGGGCACCGAGAGTTGCCAATCCGAGCAGACTATGTTGGAAAGAACGTTCCGACTGCTCAGGAGGAAGTGATTGTCGTTACACTGGAAGAGTCGGATGAATCAGATGAAGTTAGCATTTATCAACACACGTAAACGCGTACCTTTAAGGTAGTCCCGTGAGGCTAGTAAGGTCGTTATAGATGTGAATCGTAGTCCGAGGACTACGTCTACCTCTTTGCGACCAGAACGCAAAGAGGTTTTTTTATATCTAACTACGTAGAGGAGGTTCATCCAATGAATCAAGAAAAAATGATGGATGTTCATGAAGTACCAAAGGCAACCACTTGGATGATGTTAAGTTTACAGCATTTATTCGCCATGTTCGGCGCAACAATTCTTGTACCATTCTTAACAGGCTTATCCCCTGCAGTAGCGCTTATCTCGAGTGGAACCGGAACGCTTAGTTACCTTCTAATTACAAGAGGAAAGATACCAGCCTATCTTGGTTCAAGTTTCGCATTCATTGTACCTATCACAGCGGCTAGTGAAATTGGGGGAATTGAGGGAGCGATGGTCGGGAGCTTCCTAGCGGGGCTTGTGTACGGAGCGGTGGCTCTGTTGATTAAAGTAGCCGGTGTGAGATGGATCATGCACATCCTACCCCCTGTCGTCGTAGGACCCGTCATTATCGTTATCGGACTTGGATTAGCGTCTACCGCAGTCGGAATGGCAATGAACGAACCTAGCACAGGGACGTATAGCTTTACACACTTTCTAATTGCGATGTTGACGCTCTCGGTCACGATTCTTGGAACGCTCTTCTTCAAAGGATTTATGAAACTCATTCCCATTCTAGTTGGGATAGTTACCGGCTACACAGTTTCTCTCTTCGCTGGCATCGTAGATACGTCAGGAATTAAAGAGCAGTGGAATGAACTCCAATCAGGGAATCTATGGACGGGAATATTCGAGATGCCTGATTTTGTTCTGCCGTTCGTAGACTACGCTCCCCTTCAAGTCCTAAACGGTGAAATCATTCTACTCATGGTCCCAATTGCCATCGTCACCATTGCAGAGCATATAGGAGATCAAATGGTGCTTTCGAAAGTTGCCGGAAAGAACTTCATTGAGAAGCCAGGTCTGCATCGCTCCATTGCTGGAGACGGGGTCGCTACCATTCTTGCATCCATGCTTGGTGGTCCACCTAATACGACGTACGGGGAAAATATCGGAGTGCTCGCGATTACAAGAGTATTCAGTGTGTTCGTGGTTGGGGGAGCGGCCGTCATTGCCATCTGCTTCGGATTCATCGGTATGATTACTGCTGTCATCGCCTCTGTACCACAAGCAGTAATGGGCGGGGTGTCCATTCTCCTCTTTGGGATTATCGCATCGAACGGATTACGGATGTTAGTAGATAACGAGATTGATTTAAGCAATCAGAGAAACCTAATTATTACGAGTGTCATCATGATTATCGGAGTGGGAGGGGCATCCATCGTCATCCCGCTTCCGACTGGAACGACCTTGCAAGTGGACGGAATGGCTCTCGCTGCCATAACGGGCATAGTCTTAAACTTGATTCTCCCTGGTAAGCATCATTCTTATGGGAATGGAAGCATGTTTCAAACGAATGAGAAATCAGAATCAGATTCAGCTGCATAATCGAAGAACCACCATGTTTTAACAAAGTCCTGTGAGGCTTTAAAGGGTGTTGGGATCATCGGATGGGTTTTCTATGGCAACACCCATTCCTACTAACACCCTCTACAAAGAGGGTGTTTTTTTAGGGCGGATACAGGATCACTCGCTTAAGAGAGGGGAAACGACAATGAGGCACTTGTTACGAATGGAAGAAGTCACAACAGATGAGATCTTCTACCTGATGGAGAAGGCGAAGAGAATGGAGGACGTATTTGAACCTTTCCAAAAGCCGAAGATCATCGCCAATCTATTCTATGAGCCGAGTACTCGTACGAAATTAAGTTTCGAAGTGGCTGAGAAAAGGTTGGGTTACCATGTGCTAGATTTTGATGCTGCCCATTCGAGTGTGCGAAAGGGAGAATCCTTGTATGACACAGTCAAAACCATCGAAAGCCTTGGTGCAGATGCTGTTGTCATCAGGCATCGGCAAAATGCGTATTACAATGAATTATTACAAGGAGTTGACCTTCCCATCATAAATGGAGGGGATGGAACAGGAGAACATCCGACTCAATGTTTGCTAGACTTGTTCACCATTTATGAAGAGTTTCGGACCTTTAAAGGCATCAATGTTGTCATTGCAGGGGATGTCCTTCATAGTCGTGTCGCTCGCTCGAATGCACACACGCTAAGCCGATTAGGGGCACAGGTTCAGATCGCATGTCCGAATGTTTGGGACGATCCAACGCTTCCTTATGAACGAGTGGCGATTGATGACTCAGTAGAACGGTGTGATGTTCTTATGCTACTTAGAGTACAACACGAACGACATGAATACACTACTCAGTCTTCAGATTATCTAGAGACATATGGATTGACTATTGAGCGTGAAAGAAGAATGAGAGAAAGAAGTATTATTTTGCATCCTGCCCCAGTCAACCGAGGAATAGAGATTCACGATTCGCTTGTGGAATGCGAGCGTTCTAGAATATTCAAGCAAATGTCGAATGGTGTTCTCGTTCGTATGGCAGTGTTAGATACATTACTTTCAAAAGGGGAGAGAAATGATGACGTTACGAATCAAAGACGTTCACTTGTTTGAGGGAGAGCAATTGGTGAAGCGAGACGTGTGTATCAAAGATGGAAAGATTGTTTCTGTTCGTTCTCAGTTGGAGGGAGAAGAAGGGCGTGTACTGAACGGAGAAGGGAAGTTCCTTTCTCCTGGATTTATCGACATCCATGTTCATTTAAGAGAGCCCGGCGGAGAAGAGAAGGAAACGATAGCAAGTGGAACAGCCGCTGCTCTTAGGGGAGGATTTACGACTGTATGTGCCATGCCAAATACAAGACCTGTTCCAGATTCAGTTGAATCCTTAACACTTGTGAATGAGAAGATTACACATTCAGCACATGTGAATGTTCATCCCTATGCGTCTATTACAACGCGTCAACTAGGTCAAGAACGTACAAACTTTGAGGCGTTACAGAAGCTTGGTGCCGTCGCCTTTACAGATGATGGAGTGGGTGTGCAGAACGCGGACGTCATGCTAGAGGCGATGAAAGCTGCAAGTAAGATTGGGGCTACTATTGTCGCTCATTGTGAAGAGAACACATTAATACATAGTGGTGTGATGCATGAAGGAGTACGTAGTCAATTGCTAAATCTTCCAGGCATTCCGTCTGTGTGTGAATCAACGCAAATTGCGAGAGATGTTCTGTTGGCTGAACAAGCGGGCTGTCATTATCACGTCTGCCACGTATCTACTAAAGAATCTGTGCGAGTGATTCGAGATGCTAAACGGGCTGGTATCAATGTAACAGCGGAAGTAACTCCACACCATCTATTACTAGATGAACACGATATTCATGAAGACCATGGTTTCTTTAAGATGAATCCACCGCTAAGAAGTGAAGCGGATAGATTTTCGTTACTTCAGGGTCTTATAGATGGAACGATTGATTGTATTGCCACTGATCATGCGCCCCATACAGAGGAAGAAAAGAACGGAACGATGCTACACGCGCCATTTGGAATTGTTGGGCTTGAGACAGCCTTTTCCCTTCTTTACACTCATCTCGTTCAACCAGGAACAATTACGTTAAAGCAACTATTGGATTGGCTCACAGTCAAACCGGCTCAAATCTTTAGTCTAAGAGAGCCTTGCATTAGAGAGGGGGCCGTTGCAGACCTCGTCCTGTTAGATTTAGAAACCACTCATACGATTAATCGTCATGAATTTGTGTCGAAAGGAAAGAATACACCGTTTCATGGATGGCAGGTGGTAGGGACACCGGTTGCAACCATTGTGAACGGAGCGCTTCTATGGAATAAGGAGGAAATGAAGTATGAAACAAAATCGTAAACTAGTATTGGAAGATGGTACCTTCTTCGTAGGAGAAGCGATTGGAAGTGATGTTGACCAGTCTGGAGAAGTGGTCTTTAATACAGGAATGACAGGATACCAAGAAATTATTACAGACCCAAGTTACTGCGGTCAAATTGTCACCTTTACGTATCCAATGATTGGGAATTATGGATTTAATCGAGACGATTATGAAACGGTTAAACCTTCTATTCATGGAGTAGTCGTGAAAGAGGCAAATGAGTATCCTAGCAACTTCAGGAATGAAGAAACTTTACACGAGTTTTTAAGTGCTCATGGAATCCCTGGGATCCAAGGGGTAGATACGCGTAAGCTGACGAAGCACATACGGAAAGAAGGGTCCATGAAAGGGGCATTCACTTCTGTGGAAGAGCCAATCGAAGCGGTGGTAGCTCGGCTTAGGGATACATCCTTCTCACGTAATGTGGTAGCTCGTGTGTCTACGATTAAACCATACGTTGTACCAGGGCGTGGCCACCGAGTAGTATTAGTGGACTTCGGTATGAAACATGGCATTCTCCGTGAGTTCACAAAGCGTCACTGTCATGTAACCGTTGTGCCATATAACACCTCCGCCGAAGAGATAAGAAGGTTAAATCCAGATGGTGTTCTATTATCAAATGGCCCTGGTGATCCGAAAGATGTCCAAGAAGCGATTGAAATGGTACGTACCATCCTAGAAGAGTATCCGACCTTTGGTATTTGTCTAGGTCATCAATTGATTGCCCTCGCATGTGGGGCGAACACAGAGAAGATGAAGTTTGGTCATCGTGGTTCAAATCATCCAGTAAAACATATAGAGAGCGGGAGCGTGTATATGACTTCTCAAAACCATGGTTATGCGGTTGTGGAATCTTCTCTATCTCATACCCAACTAGAAGTGACGCAATATGCTTTAAATGATGGGACAGTTGAAGGCCTGGCGCATCTTGTCTATCCATGCTTCTCTGCTCAATACCACCCAGAGAGTGCCCCGGGTCCTGAAGATTCGAATGAATTGTTTGACGAATTTATTGAGATGATGGAAGAAGCGAAAGGGAGGGAGAAAGTCTTATGCCAAAACGTACAGATATAAGTACAATCTTAGTCATTGGTTCTGGACCCATCATTATCGGCCAGGCAGCCGAGTTCGATTATTCTGGTGCACAAGCTTGTCAAGCCTTGCGGGAGGAAGGGTACCGAGTGATCCTAGCAAATTCCAACCCTGCCACAATCATGACAGACCAAACGATGGCGGATGAGGTGTACATGGAACCCTTAACGGTAGAATTTCTATCGAAGATTATTCGTAAAGAACGACCTGATGCTCTCCTGCCAACTCTAGGCGGTCAAACAGGGCTAAATTTAGCGGTGGAATTATACAACAGCGGCATATTGGTTCAGTACGGCGTAGAGTTACTAGGTACATCTCTTGATGCAATTCAACAAGCTGAGGACCGGGAGAAATTCCGTAATCTAATGAATGAATTAGGTGAGCCTGTTCCTGCAAGTGCGATTGTGTCAACGGTAGATGGAGCGCTTCAATTTGCAAGAGAGATTGGGTATCCAGTCATTGTTCGTCCGGCCTATACGCTTGGAGGGACTGGAGGTGGCATGTGTTACGACGAAGAAGAGTTGAGACAGATTGCATTAAGTGGTATTCAGCTTTCTCCTGTAAACCAATGTTTAATCGAGAAGAACATTGCAGGTTTTAAAGAAATTGAATATGAAGTTATGCGAGACCAGAGTGATCATGCCATTGTGGTATGTAATATGGAAAATGTAGATCCTGTAGGAATCCATACAGGCGATTCCATAGTAGTAGCTCCAAGTCAGACATTAAGCGACCGTGAATACCAGCTTCTACGTAATGCTTCTCTAAAGATTATTCGGGCTCTTCAAATTGAAGGTGGTTGTAACGTTCAACTTGCATTAGACCCACACAGTTTTCGCTACTACATTATAGAAGTAAACCCACGTGTTAGTCGCTCATCTGCTCTCGCTTCGAAAGCGACAGGCTATCCAATTGCGAAATTGGCTGCCAAAATCGCAGTTGGTTTAACGCTTGATGAAATGAAGAATCCTGTCACGGGAACAACTTATGCCGCATTTGAACCTGCTCTTGATTATATTGTAACGAAGATTCCAAGATGGCCATTTGATAAGTTCGTTAATGGGAATCGAACGCTTGGTACCCAGATGAAAGCCACAGGGGAAGTGATGGCTATCGGACGAACGTTCGAAGAGTCTTTCCTTAAAGCCGTTCGCTCACTTGAGCTGTCTTCAGACGAATTGTACTTGGACGAAGTGGCTGCTTTATCGAATGAGGTAATCGAAGCTCGTTTACATAAAGCAGACGATGAACAGATGTATGTGTTGGCAGAAGCCTTCAGGCGTGGCTATTCCATAGATCAGGTACATGAACGAACACGCATCGATCGATTCTTTCTTTATAAGATTGAGAGACTGATTCTTTCAGAAAGGGAATTAGCAACACAACCATGGAATCTCCCTTTACTACAGAACGCCAAAAAAAGAGGACTGGGGGATGCGACACTTGCTCGATTATGGAATACAACGGTCGATGACGTATACACCTTTAGACTCCAACACGGATTGGTCCCAGTCTTCAAGATGGTCGATACGTGTGCTGCAGAATTTGAGTCTGAAACCCCTTATTTCTATAGCACCTATGAAGAGGAGAATGAATCCATCGTAACAGAGAAGGTAAAGGTTCTTGTCCTAGGCTCTGGACCCATTCGAATCGGGCAAGGCGTAGAGTTTGACTACGCTACCGTCCATTCTGTCCTTGCTATAAAGGAAGCTGGCTATGAAGCCATTATTATGAACAACAACCCTGAGACGGTCTCAACCGATTTCAGCATCTCCGACAAGCTCTATTTCGAACCGCTTACCTTAGAAGATGTGATGCACGTTATTCATTTAGAGAAGCCAATGGGAGTCGTCGTTCAGTTCGGGGGACAGACGGCAATCAACTTGGCTGAAGGATTGAGCCGAAGGGGAGTTCGTATACTTGGGACATCCCTACAATCCATTGATCGTGCAGAAGACCGAGATAAATTTGAACACACGTTAAAACAGTTAGGGATTCCTCAACCTGAAGGGGTGTTTGCCACCTCCTCGCAGGAAGCGTTAACGTCTGCTAAATCTTTAGGGTTCCCACTGGTAGTGCGACCTTCCTATGTATTAGGTGGGAGAGCTATGGAGATTGTGTACGAACAAAGAGAGTTAGAGCGCTACATTGAGAATGCCGTTCGGGTGCATAAGGAACATCCCGTACTCATTGATCGGTATATGACGGGGATGGAGATTGAAGTCGATGCAGTTAGCGATGGAGAGACGGTCGTCATTCCTGGAATTATGGAGCATATTGAACGGGCTGGTGTACACTCTGGTGATTCCATTGCCGTCTATCCAACTCAGAGGTTGTCCGACTATCATAAACAACTTGTCATCGATTACACGACAAGGATTGCGAAGGAATTGCAAATTGTTGGACTTATTAACATCCAATTCGTTCAACACAAGGATGATGTGTATGTGTTGGAAGTTAACCCTAGGTCAAGCCGAACGGTACCATTCCTAAGTAAGATTACCGGAGTTACGATGGCGAATTTGGCAACCCAGCTTATACTCGGAGCCAAGCTAGCCGATCTTGGATTCAGGGGTGGATTGCTACCAGAACCGAGTGATGTATATGTGAAAGTGCCGGTGTTTTCTTTCGAGAAACTTCGTAGCGTGGATACGTATCTCGGACCTGAAATGAAATCAACAGGTGAAGTGATTGGCCGAGACGTTACGCTTGAGAAGGCGCTATATAAAGGGTTGACCGCCTCTGGTATTAAGATTCCGACAGCTGGCTCTGTATTAATAACGCTTGCAGACCAAGATAAGAGAGAAGTCTTACCGATGGCAGAGCGATTTCACTCCCTTGGGTTCCAACTCTATGCAACAGAAGGGACCGCAGAGCTCATACGGAGTGGTGGGTTACCTGTTACGGAAGTAAGCAAGATTGGAGATTATAGCCCAACCGTACTCGATGTGATTGAGAATGGGCAAGTGCAATTCGTCGTCAACACGCTAACGAAAGGGAAACAACCTCGTACAGATGGGTTCCGCATTCGACGTGAATCTGTCGAGCATGGTGTTCCTTGCCTAACTTCGTTAGATACAGCTCTTGCCATACTACGAATCATGGAGTCTATGACATTTACAGCTAAGCCGATGGAACGACAGAAGGTGGTTCACTATGCAAAAAGTTGAGCAAATGACAATCTTGGAAAACCGTCTTATTGCGAAAGATACGTATGAGCTTAAAGTAACAGGGGCGCTCATGAATGAGATGAGAACACCAGGGCAATTCCTTCACATTGCCATTGGAGATGGGTGGGAGCATGTCCTAAGGCGCCCCCTTTCCATTGCGAACGTAGATCACCATATTGTTACGATTGTCTATAAAGTGTTAGGGAAAGGGACTGCGAAACTTGCGACTAAACGCCAAGGGGATCAGTTGGATGTCTTAGGACCTCGTGGGAACGGATTTCCGGTTGAGAATATTCATGACTGTAACATTTTACTCATTGGGGGCGGGGTAGGCATTCCCCCGCTTCACTATTTAGGGAAACAGCTTCTTACTCAAGGCAATCAAATCTTCTCCTTATTAGGTTTTCAAACGAAAGAGCAAGTTTTCTATGAGAGAGAGTTTGGGAGACTTGGGGAAGTTATGGTTACAACAGACGATGGTTCATATGGGAAGAAAGGTCGTGTCACAGATCATGTAGCACAATTTAAAGGCATCGACTTAACCTTTAGCTGCGGACCGAAACCTATGCTGAAAGCCGTATCAGACCTTCCTTTACCCGGATATGTCTCACTTGAAGAGCGAATGGGATGTGGAATAGGGGCATGCTTTGCTTGTGTATGTGAAGCGAATGACGAGCGGGGTTATGTGAAAGTGTGTGCAGATGGGCCGGTGTTTAGGAAAGGAGAGGTCGTTCTATGAATCTAGCTGTGGAATTACAAGGTCTTTCGTTAAAGAATCCAATCATGCCTGCTTCAGGTTGCTTTGGATTTGGTAGAGAGTTTCATGAGTTCTATGATTTGAATGAGCTTGGAGCAATTATGATTAAGGCTGCTACAGGTACTGCTCGATTTGGAAATGCGACTCCACGGGTAGCTGAAACGTCATCTGGAATGTTGAACGCAATCGGACTACAGAATCCTGGTGTGGAAAGCATAATTGAAAACGAACTTCCATTTCTGCAACAGTTTGACACACCTATTATTGCGAACGTAGCTGGAAGTACAGAAGAAGAGTATGTGTATGTAGCGAATAAGCTCTCAGAAGCGGAGGGGGTTGCAGCGCTTGAATTGAACATCTCCTGCCCAAATGTCAAGAACGGAGGGATTCAATTCGGAACAAACCCTGAGGAAGCCATGGCTTTAACTGAGGCAGTGAAAGCGGTAAGCCGTGTGCCTGTATATGTGAAACTATCTCCTAATGTTTCAGATATAGTAGCCATCGCACAAGCTGTTGAGTCGGCTGGCGCAGACGGAATTACTATGATTAATACGCTTATTGGCATGCAACTTGACTTAAGGACTGGGGAACCACTACTCGCGAATGGGACGGGTGGGTTATCTGGGCCTGCTATCAAACCCATTGCAATTCGTATGGTAAGAGCCGTACGTGAACACGTCTCACTTCCAATTATAGGAATGGGCGGTGTAAGTCATGCGGAAGATGTACTAGAGTTCTTGTTAGCGGGTGCGGATGCTGTAGCGGTAGGTACAGCTAATTTCACGAATCCGTATTGTTGCAAGAACATAATAGATGCCTTGCCAGATACACTAGACCGATATGGTTATGCTTCTGTGAAGGATATCGTAGAGAGGAGTGGAAGACGTGGAATCTCTATTTCTAGCTCTTGATTTCGAGGACAAACATCAAGCACGAACGTTTCTTCATAACCATCAACTAACGGGTGTTCCGGTGAAAGTAGGGATGGAACTTTATTATAAAGAAGGGCCTTCACTTCTCTATGAGTTAAAGGAAGCGGGTCATCCGATCTTTCTTGATTTAAAGCTTTACGACATCCCAACAACCGTGTACCGAACGATGAGGAATATGGGTTCATTAGCGCTTGATTTCGTTAATGTGCATGCAACGGGCGGGTCTACAATGATTCGGGCAGCAAAGGAAGGGCTTCAAGATGGGGGCGCGGATCAAACGAAGCTACTTGCTGTGACGGTTCTGACGTCATTTGAAGAAGAAACGATGCAACGGGAATGGAGGGTGACGGATTCACTGCATGAGCTTGTAGGTCACTATGCTCGTCTTGGTCAAGAGAATGGAGCGGATGGGGTTGTATGTTCCCCTCATGAAGCAATGAGTATCCAAAAGGAGTGTGGAGAGGACTTCTATCGTATGACACCTGGCATTCGACTACGAACAGATGAACAAGAAGACCAAAAGCGTACGGCAACTCCGTCTTTAGCGCGCGAAATGGGAGCAAGTGGCATTGTAGTGGGGAGGAGTGTTACAAGGTCCACAACTCCAGAGGCAACTTATGAACGATTAAAAAAGGAGTGGGAGCGTCATGTTAACGAAACAACAGTTAGCTAAGCAACTTCTAGAGATTAAGGCAGTCCAGATTCAACCTGATCGACCTTTCAAGTGGACGTCCGGAATTCAGTCCCCTGTGTATTGTGACAACCGGTTGACGATGTCTTTCCCTGTTTTAAGAGGTGCCATTGCGGATAGCTTTACAACTTACATAAAGGAACACTATCCAATGGCAGAAGTGGTTGTCGGGTGTGCCACAGCAGGTATTCCCCATGCTGCATGGGTAGCAGAGCGTCTCCAGTTGCCAATGGCTTATGTACGTAGCGAGCCAAAAGGCCATGGAAAACAAAATAAGATAGAAGGAAACTTACTAGAATCTCAGCATTGCGTCATAATTGAAGATTTGATTTCAACAGGGAAGAGCTCGATTGCGGTTGCGGATTCGATTGTAGAAGCCGGGGGAATTGTGGATGGGGTGTTGTCCATTTTCTCTTATGAATTATCAGAAGGCAGGGAGGCATTCAAACAATCTGGATACCCTTACTATTCCATGACAGACTTTCCCACAATGTTAGAATGGATGAAGGACGAAGGAAGAATAAATGATGAAACGCTAGCCACTTTACTAGGTTGGATGGAAAGTCCTCGCTCTTTTTCCTTCAACTACTAGGTTTATTAACTTGTTCTTATGAATGAAAGAGATGTACAATTCTTTCAAGAGACACTTTACAGAAAGTGGGGGTTGTATGTCGTTTAAGAGACAATCGATTATTCTCGCGGGTAATGCCGTACTCGGATTATTGACGTGTTATTTGTATCTTTATTTCTGGCTTTTGTTTAGTTTCGGAGAATCGTTTCTGAACGTGAAAGCAGCGAGTAGCTTGATTATTGCGGTTGTTGTGATGGTGGCCTTTAACTTTGTAGCCATTCCGAAACAATCACGATACTGGATTCAGGCAATTGCCACATTTATTGGAACGATTATAGTCTTCATCTTATTCTTTCAATTATAAACGGAGAGGCAGTTCTAGCCTCTCCGTTTTTATTAGCGTTCTTGTATGGAAGTTGTTTTGGCAACGGGTTGGTTACCGTTCGTTTCTCCTTCATCTGACTGGGTTAATTCTTCTTTGGCATCCTTTAATTTCTGCCCAGCTTCTTGTAGGTCCTCACCAATACCTTTCGTAGCTGAAAGCGCCTCTTTCGAATCTTGTTCCACGTCATTCACCTTCTCAGCAATCTCACCCGTTGTTTTCTCATAGACAGTTTGGAAGTCTTCAACAGCTTCTTTCACTGTTTCAGTGGCTCCTTGAACTCGGTTAACCAGTTCATCTTTCATTCCCTGTGGGTCTTCTTTAACCTCTTTCGCAAACTGGCCAACTGTTTCCTTCGCGCGATTGCTTCGTTCTTGTACTTTCGTGCGGGTAGGGCGGTCCAATAAAGCAACAGCTCCTCCGACAGCCGCTCCTATTAGCATTCCTCGTACGAGCTTACTATTTGATTTCGTTTCACGATTTGTTTGTTGTTGCATGGGAATCCCTCCGTTGGTTTATACAAGTTCTTACTATTGATTACCTCAGAAGGGGAGAGCTTAAACTAGTTTCCTAGCGAATAATTCGGTGACTTTATAATAATTCAAGTAATCGAGTACTCATAAGGTCTGTATGAATCGGACAAGCATTCCCGTCACGCCCATATTGCCACACCCATACGTTTCCTTGGCAATTTGGTTTGATAGGTCGAAATTTAGGCGCTTTACGTAAAGAAGTAACACCTAGATTTGGATCAGCGCTCCACAGAAAGGACTGTTCTTGGATGCTCTTTTCTTTCGACACAGCTTTGCAATACGCGTTTGTGAAATTCTCGTTCTTCAAGTCATAATAGAAGCCTGCTTCGTAATCTGTATTGTCCATGGCATCCACATAGCCTCTAATCCACGCCTCATTAATACCCTGGAGGCCTTTCATGTAGGCAAAGAGAGGGGCACCTTTTTGAATCATAAATCGTTTAGCATGAAAGGCTGCGTTCTGAGCAATGACCCGACCCTGCCGGTAGCCTGTTGCAGTGGTGAAGTGATTGTAAATGGGCAATACCTTCGTATCGCCTTCTTGAAGCAACTGAATCTCTTTGATGGAAAGCCCTTCTGACTCTCCGGGTACGCTCGTTAAGAATCTTCCCCAATAGGCTGGCTTTCCGTAGTGTTTCGAGACACAGTTATAGAGTTCTTTCGTGACAACTTGTTCGGAGTCGACCCCCCATGCATATCTCATTTCGTGCACCTCTCCCTGTTTCATTAGTCTACTTATATATATTCAAAGTGTAGAAGGTGTGACAAAAGCTCATCTCTTTCATATTAAAGGACAGATAGGTGGAAATGAGTATTCCTGTTTAATCCATCATTCGTTTCTTTATGGTGGACTGTTTATGAATAATTCACCTTGACAAGACGTACATGTGTAATGTAAGCGTTTTATCACGAGGGAGGGGTACATGTTGATTAAGGGGACCATTCATTTTAGTAACCGATTGATGCAGCGTTATTTGCCAGATCCATTTGTTTTTGTTTTACTTCTAACGTTTGTCGTTTTTATCTTGGGGTTAGTCGTCACACCTAGCTCTCCGCTTGATATGGTGACGTATTGGGGGGACGGGTTTTTTGATTTATTAACCTTTGCGATGCAAATGGTGTTGGTCTTAGTGACCGGTTATGTGTTAGCAAGTAGTCCATTCTTTCAACGGGTACTAGGTTTCTTAGGGAGTAAAGCAAAGACGAAAGGACAAGCAATCGTTTTTGTCACACTCATTTCGTTACTGGCTAGCTTTATCAACTGGGGGTTTGGGATTGTCATAGGGGCGCTGTTTGCAAAGGAACTAGCTAAACGTGTGACTGGGGTGGATTATCGTTTGTTAATGGCTAGTGCGTATTCAGGTTTCATCGTCTGGCATGGAGGAATCTCTGGTTCTATTCCGCTTACGATTGCGACAGATGGGCACTTTAGTCAAGATTCGATTGGAATTATACCGACATCAGAAACAATCTTCTCTTTCTTTAATCTTGCAATTGTACTTGCGATATTTATTATCTTGCCATTGTTAAACCGTTTCATGATGCCAGATTCAACTTCCACGGTTACAGTTAAAGCGGACCAATTAAGAGAAGAAAGACAGATAACTCCAACAGGTTCTCCGACAACACCTTCTGAACGATTGGAACAAAGTAGAGTCCTTGCTATTCTAATGGGACTATTAGGTATCGTCTTTCTCATCTATTATTTTATTTCAAACGGGTTTCAACTAAACTTGAACATTGTTAATTTCTTGTTCTTATTTCTAGGAATCTTGTTTCATGGGACAGCTCGTAGCTTTATCGATTCAGTAGGAGACGCGGTTCGGGGTGCAGGTGGAATCATCATTCAGTTCCCTTTCTATGCAGGTATAATGGGGATGATGGTGGCATCGGGATTAGCGGTTGAGATGTCAGGGTGGTTTGTCTCTATCTCAAACCAGTGGACGTTCCCGTTCTTTACATTTATTAGTGCAGGCATTGTAAACTTCTTCGTCCCTTCAGGAGGAGGGCAATGGGCTGTTCAAGCACCTATCGTTATTGAAGCTGCTAAGGAATTAGGTGTATCGATTCCGAAAGCGGCCATGGCCGTAGCATGGGGTGACGCATGGACGAACTTAATTCAACCGTTCTGGGCACTTCCAGCATTAGCGATAGCTGGACTTAAAGCAAAGGACATCCTAGGATTTTGTATCATTACGCTTCTCGTCACAGGGGTTGTCATTGGAGTTGGACTAACTTTCCTCGGGTAACTTCATGAACCAATATGAAGAAAAAGAGACGAACTCAATCGAGTTCGTCTCTTTCTTTCGTCGTATTTCCTTTTAACTCTCGTACAACGGATTCCTGTGGGGTAACGAATACGGTTTTTTGCTGGTCATAGGTTACAAAACCAGGTTTCGCTCCGCTAGGTTTCTTCACGTGTTTGATTAATGTGTAATCAACCGGAACAGAAGATGAGGCTTTAGACTTACTGTAGTAAGCAGCCAATTGTGCGGCTTCTAGGAGCGTGTCTTCACTCGGTGTGCTGTCCCTAATCACAACGTGTGAACCAGGAATATCTTTCGTATGAAGCCATGTATCGTCACGATTTGCAAGCTTCATTGTGACGTACTCATTTTGTTTGTTGTTCTTCCCAACAAGAATGGTTGTGCCGTCAGATGACATGAACACATCGGGAGCAGGTTTTGTAGGCTTCTTCTTCTTCTTAGCTTCCGTGCGTTGCTTCAAATATCCACCTTCACGTAGTTCTTCGCGAATTTCTTCAATATCTTCTAGGCGAGCACTGTCCACTTGTTGAATTAAATTGTCAAAGTAAAGGATTTCACGTTCTGCTTTCTCAATTTCCTGAGTGACAATCTCTTTTGATTTCTTTAACTTGTGGTACGTCTGGAATAGACTTTGTGCATTTTCGCTCGGCGTCTTGTTCGGATTTAATTCAATCGTAATCGTTGATTGTTCTGGATCGTAATAGTCAATAACATCAACGGATGAATCACCTTGTTTCACGAGGTGCATATGCGCTGTTAACAGTTCGCCTTCCTTCTGGTAGGTGTCTCTTTCTTCAGCCTTTTTCAGCGTATCATAATGCTTTTGAATTTTTCGTTCGTTTTTGTTTCGTTCGTTCTTTAGAAAGCGAGCTAAATCGCCTGCTTGCTGCTTGACACGGTCTCGCTCTGCTTTACCAGAGTAATAATTGTCTAGCATTTCGCTTACCGTGGAATAGTGCTCCGTCTCTTCTTGTTTAGATGTCAACGGAATGACGTAGAATCGTTCCTTTTGCCCCTTTAATATATGGGGGGAGAAGTCTGTTTTAAGCAGCTTCTGGCGAATGGATTCGTACGCATCTTTAATTGAGTCAGCACCGCCTAGTTTGGCGAGATGGGTGATCTCCTGTGTAATGATAGGGGAGAAGCCCATACATACGTCTAAGATTTGTTTATCCATTTTCCCGCTATTGAAGTCAAGCTTACGAATTAAGTCCTCACCGGTTAAATGAAGCGGGTTTAACTTATCTTGACTAGGTGGGAGCTTATACGTATGACCTGGAAGAAGCGTACGGTACGTATTCTGAGAGGGGGAAATGTGTTTGATGCTATCTAGAATCATGTTTCTTTCTTCATCGATTAGCGAGATGTTGCTGTGTTTCCCCATAATTTCAACGTATAAGACTTTCTTTGTCTCATCTCCAATTTCATCCTTACTTCTTACGTGGATTTTAATAATTCGTTCCATTTCTACTTGCTCGATGGAATCGATGAATCCACCAATTAAGTGCTTACGAAGCAACATGGTGAACATTGGAGGTTCCTTTGGATTGGCGTAACGGTCTTCCGTCACATGCATTCTCCCGTAAGACGGGTGCGCAGATACGAGTAAGCTATGATTTTTGCCTTGACTCCGTATCGTAAAGATTAATTCTGTTTGAGTTGGTTGATGTATTTTCATTATTCTACCGGGGATTAGTGTTTCGTGTAATTCAGTGGAAACGGCCCGGGTGACAACGCCATCAAATGACATTGAAATCACCTCACAATGCTCCTAGTATAGCATATGTTCTTAAGGCTATGCGAAGTAAAACGCTAGTAGAGTCACCCTCTCTTCCGTTCTAAAGATGGACAAGTTCGAATAGGTATGAACAAGAGACTTGGAGTGGAGGAGAGTGTGCTGTGAAGTGGTATCAATATCAAACAGATAGCCTGGCAAGAAAGCTTGCTGTCAATATGAAACAAGGTTTAACCGAGCAACAAGCGGCAGAACGATTGCGTAAGTTCGGTCCGAACGTATTAGAAGAAGGGCAGCAAGTGAAATGGTACATGCTCTTGTTCAGGCAATTTCAAGATTTCATGGTGCTTGTGCTATTAGCCGCTACCCTTGTATCTGGCTTACTTGGGGAGTACATCGATGCTATAGCCATCATGGCAATCGTGCTTGTGAATGGAATACTAGGCTTCTTTCAAGAACGAAAGGCAGAGAAATCCCTGTCAAAGTTAAAAGAACTATCGGCTCCTGTTGCCTATTGCTTGAGGGGGAATGAATGGAAGAAAACGCCTTCTAGTGAGTTGGTTGTGGGAGACGTTGTGAAAGTCTCAAGTGGAGATCGGATTAGCGCAGACCTAAGACTTGTGGAAGTCAGAGGACTCGAAGTTGAGGAATCTGCGTTAACTGGAGAGTCATTGCCTGTTGCCAAGAACAATCAGCCTCTATCAGAGGAACACGTGGAACTTGGAGACCAGTCTAATATGGCGTTCACCGGGACACTTGTGACCCGAGGAAATGGAATCGGTGTTGTGGTCGGCACAGGAATGGACACAGCAATGGGTCAAATCGCTTCCATGCTCGTATCTACAGAACGAATCCCAACGCCACTTGAGCGGAAGCTTGAGGAATTAGGGAAGATCTTGATTGTTACTGCTTTACTTCTAACGCTATTTGTCGTAGTCATTGGTGTGTTACAAGGTCATCCTATTTATCAAATGTTCTTAGCAGGAGTGTCGTTGGCTGTTGCGGCCATACCAGAGGGCTTGCCAGCCATTGTCACCGTAGCCCTGTCACTCGGAGTCCAGCGAATGATTAAGAAGAAAGCTATTGTACGTAAACTCTCTGCTGTCGAGACGCTTGGCTGCGCCTCTGTGATTTGTTCTGACAAAACGGGTACGATGACGGAGAACCAAATGACTGTTAAGCACATCTTTACGATGGATGATGCATTGTATGTGACGGGGGAAGGATACGATGTATCTGGATCGTTTTTCGATAATGGAAATGAAATCGAATTAAGTCAACTTCCTGACGTACGGAACATGTTGTTATATGGAAACTTGTGCAACCATGCGAAGTTAGTAAAGAAAGACGATGCGTTCGCACTAGATGGAGACCCGACAGAAGGGGCGATTGTTGTAGCCGGAAGGAAGGCTCGGATAGATGAACAGACGTTATCTGGCTGGACAATTATCCATGAGATTCCATTCGACTCAGATCGAAAGCGGATGACAGTTGTTGTAGAAGATAATCATGGCAAGCGGCTCTCTATTACGAAAGGCGCTCCTGATGTCTTGCTGCCAAGGACAAGTATGGTTAAAACGGTGGCTCGAGTAAAGCCGATGCAGAAGAAAGAGGAGCAGGCGATAAGTTCGTCGATTTCCTCTATGGCTGATGAGGCATTAAGGACCATTGCGATTTGCTACAAGCCACTGTCAAATACGGAAGACTTTACCGATTATACACTTGAGAAAGACCTTATATTTGCAGGGGTAGTCGGAATGATCGACCCTCCTCGTAAAGAAGTGAAGGCGGCCATTTCGGAATGTCGCGCTGCAGGTATTAAAACGGTGATGATTACAGGAGATCATGCGAAGACTGCTGAAGCCATTGCCAAACAGCTTGAGCTTATACCAGATAAGGGACTTGTGATGGAAGGCAGTCAAGTCTCCAACTTATCAGATGATCAGCTTGATGATCTTATTGATGATATTTATGTCTTCGCTCGTGTAACCCCGCAACATAAGCTAAAGATTGTCCAATCATTCCAGCGGAAGGGGCACGTAGTGGCGATGACGGGGGACGGGGTCAATGATGCCCCTGCTATAAAAGCGAGTGACATTGGAGTTTCTATGGGAAGAAGCGGAACGGATGTCGCGAAAGAGTCCTCCTCACTCATCTTACTGGATGATAACTTTGCTACGATTAAAGCAGCGATTCATGAAGGACGAAATATCTATGACAACATCCGAAAGTTTATTCGGTACTTGCTTGCTTCGAATGTTGGTGAGATCTTAGTCATGTTGTTTGCGATGCTGCTTGCGTTGCCGTTGCCGCTTGTGCCAGTTCAAATCTTATGGGTGAACCTTGTGACGGATGGACTACCAGCAATGGCACTAGGTCTAGACCAATCAGAAGGTGATGTGTTGAAGCGAGCACCGCGTAAGCCGACGGAAGGCATCTTCTCAAGAGGTTTAGGATTTAAGATTATTTCTAGAGGGATCTTAATTGGGATTGTGACGTTAATGGCATTTATTTGGGCGTATGATGGGACGACGGAAGGACTTGTATATGCTCAAACGGTTGCCTTTAGCACATTAGTCATGGCCCAGCTGATTCACGTGTTTGACTGTAGAAGCGAGAAATCCGTTTTCTCGAGAAACCCGTTCCAGAACCTTTATCTGGTCGGAGCAGTCGTCTCGTCTGTCTTGTTATTGCTTGTTGTCCTTTACTATGAACCGCTTCAGCCTGTGTTCCATACAACCGATCTAGTACTGTACGATTGGGGTATGATTTTAGCTTTGAGTGCGGTGCCAACGCTGTTTTTTGGGTTTACAAAGAAGTAAAAGACGAACATTATTTTGAAACCACTCGTGATTTTGGGTGGTTTTTTATTTTTTTACGAACAATTTGAGAAAAAGTGTTGAAATCAAAAATAAAAACGAATATTATAAGACTTGGCTTTCATAATTATTCGTAAAAGTTGGTGTTCATAGATGAATCAGTTCTTTCAACTCACAAAAAACAATACAAATACACGAACGGAAGTCGTTGCCGGCTTCACGACATTCTTGTCGATGGTGTATATTATCGTCGTCAATCCCGGAATTTTATCCGCAGCAGGTGTACCATTTGATCAAGTCTTCATGGCCACAATCATTAGTGCGATTGTAGGAACACTAATCATGGGTCTACTAGCAAACTATCCAATTGCCATCGCGCCTGGTATGGGCTTGAATGTGTACTTTACAACTACCGTAGCCAAGTACGGATTTGGATACGAAGTTATCTTTGGAGCGGTCTTCCTAGCAGGGTTACTCTTTATTGTGCTAAGTTTAACGTCGTTTCGAGAGAAATTGATTGAAGCCATACCTGATTCACTTAAGTACGGAATTTCATCAGGTATTGGATTGTTTATCACATTTGTTGGTTTAGAAATGGGAGGAATCCTCGCACCGAGTGAAGAAGGATTAATTGGGGATTTATCAACCTCCACAGCCACCCTTACGTTAATTGGCTTAGGAATTACATTGGTTTTACTTGCACGTAACGTGAAAGGCGCATTGTTTATTGGGATGATTCTGACAGCGCTCGTAGCTTATTTCTTTACAGGTGACCTTACCTTTAAAGAAGGGACATCATTTGTGGATCTACCACCTATGCCTGTGTTCTTTGATATGAACTTAGGATTGGTGTTAACGAATATCGTGACAGAAGGATTATATATTGTCATTTTTGCATTTTTACTTGTAACAATCTTTGATACGACTGGCACCATAATTGGTGTAGCGGAACAAGCGGGATACATGAAGGATGGGAAGTTGCCGAATGCAAAGCCTGCATTGTTAGCAGATGCAGTTGCAACATCAGTAGGTGCAACATTTGGTACGAGCCCCTCAACCGCCTATATTGAGTCGACTACAGGTGTAGCGGCTGGTGGGAGAACCGGTTTAACTTCTGTTGTTGTAGCGTCCTTATTCTTTGTCAGTATGTTCTTCTCAGGGATTATTCAAGCAATTGCGAATGTCCCATCGATTACGGCTCCTGTACTCATTATTGTTGGGTGCTTTATGATTGAGAACCTATCTCGAATTGACTGGAAGACGTTTGACGAGTCATTCCCAGCGTTCGCAATCTTGCTTGCTATGCCGCTTACTTCAAGCATTGCAGAGGGAATTGCAATTGGATTTATTACTTACCCTCTCTTGAAACTAGTTAGTGGGAAAGGCAAAGAGGTCCATTGGTTGCTCTATCTGTTCGCCGTTATTTTCGCTGTTTACCTTATATTCTTATAAGCTCCGTAACTGCGAACCACACCTCGCAGTTACGTTAGCCTAGGCATCGTTTTTAACGATGCCTTTTTCTATTTGAAGGTATTGGTTCTCGTTTACAAGAGAATTAGCATTCAGGTTAAGCTTAGTTTACATAGGTCAAGAAAAGGTAGAGTCCGCTTGTTAGGTTAGACAATCGTTTTGTTGCTTGAGGTTTCTTTTTTCCACTCTTTTTAACCGTTTCGTGATAAAATGAATGAAGTGCAACAGCTTTGGTTACAACGAAGGTATAGATAGGTGTGGTGCATGTGCTAAAAAGCATGACGGGATATGGTCGAGGAGTAAAAGAGATGGATGGTGCGAAGGTCACTGTTGAGATTCGGAGCGTTAACCATCGTTTCTTTGAAGCATCCATTAAAGCGTCTAAGTCCATTCTTTATTTAGAAGACGAAATCAAGCAACGATTAAAGTCGGTACTCTCTAGAGGGAGAATTGACGTGTACATCACAATCGAAGGGGATTTCGAGCAAGGGAATGAGCTAGAGGCCCGTTTTGATTTGATGGATCAATATATTAAGTCTTTACAAATAGCGAAAGGTCGATATAACCTAGTAGGGGACATTTCCATTCAAGACGTAACTCGTTTATCCTCATTATTCGTTGTTCATGAGCGTGAAGAGTGGTCGAACTTTGAAACAATCATACTCGAAAGCTTAGAACAGGCAATGGTTGAATTAGTGGACATGCGACGAAGAGAAGGTGAATCCATTCACCGTGACTTCTCAGGAAGGCTCTATTCCTTGGGTGAACTACTTATGGACCTTGAGTCAAGACGTGAAGTTGCCGTTGAAGAAACGAGGGAATCGATTCGCTCTCGCTTAGCTGACTATGTCAAAGAGGTCGTTCAAGACGAAGCGCGGCTGTTACAAGAGGTTGCCTTGTTAGCTGAAAAAGGGGACATTGCGGAAGAAATAACGAGAATGTTTAGTCATCTTGAACAATTTAAGACGCTGATGGACGTAAATGAACCAGTAGGACGGCGATTGGATTTCATCATTCAAGAAATGCACCGTGAAGTGAACACAATCGGCTCTAAAGCAAACGATGTAAAGATTGGTGAATGGACCATTCAGCTAAAGAGCATCGTAGAAAAATTAAAAGAACAAACGCAAAATGTTGAATAAACATTGAGTTTTCGATAGGATTTTTCATATACTTAATATATTGATTGATTTTGGGTCATGACATAAAGGGGGAGCCATGTTTGAGCTTACGTCTGATTAACATAGGATTTGGGAACGTTGTCTCAGCGAACCGAATCATTTCAATTGTATCACCAGAATCTGCGCCTATTAAGCGCATTATCACGGTAGCTCGTGATAACAACAAGCTGGTCGATGCTACATATGGCCGACGAACTCGTGCGGTCATTATAACTGACAGTGATCATGTGGTGTTGTCAGCCGTTCAACCAGAAACGGTCGGCGGACGCGTAATCAGCCACGATGATTTATCTGACGAAGGGTAGGAGCTTTACTGTGATTGATAAGAAAGGGATTTTATTTATCCTCTCTGGACCGTCCGGTGTCGGAAAGGGAACTGTTCGTAAGTCTTTATTCGAGAAGGATACGGACTTGAAATACTCCATCTCCATGACGACTAGACCTCCTCGCGAAGGTGAAGTAGACGGTGTAGATTACTTCTTTAAGACGAAAGAAGACTTTGAACAGATGATTGCGGATAAAGGCATGATTGAATATGCGCAATATGTGGGAAACTATTATGGAACACCGAAAGCATACGTAGAAGAGCAGCTCGAGGCTGGAAATGATGTATTTCTAGAAATCGAAGTTCAAGGTGCGCTTCAGGTGAAGGAGAACTTCCCAGAAGGTGTATTTGTATTCTTGATTCCACCAAGTCTTGAAGATTTAAAGAACCGTATCATTAATCGTGGGACGGAAACGGAAGATTTAGTTCATTCCAGACTTCAAGCAGCCAAAGAAGAAATTGAAATGATGGATTATTATGATTACGTTGTAGTTAACGATCAAGTTGATCGAGCTGTACAAACGGTTCAATCTATCGTTAAAAGTGAACATTGCAAACGCGAACGCGTTGCATTTGAATATAAGAAAGCATTGGAGCGTGATGAGAAATGATGCTAGAACCATCTATCGACTCATTGTTAAAGAACATTAATTCGAAATACACTCTTGTAACATTGTCTGCGCGTCGTGCACGACAAATTCAAGATGAGAGTCCACTATTGCTTGAGCGGACAAACTCTCCTAAATATGTTGGCCAGGCGCTAGAAGAGATTTACGAAGGAAAACTTCACTATTCTCTAGATGAGGATGCATTAAAATAACAACCTATTCAGGTTGTTATTTTTGTTTGTCATTCAGTTTTTGAAGGGAGACGATTCCGTTGTTAACAGGCAAGAATGTTATTTTAGGAGTATCAGGCGGGATTGCCGCTTATAAAGCGAGTGCGTTAACGAGTAAGCTTGTGCAAGCAGGTGCAAATGTAACGGTAATGATGACGGAGAGCGCAACTCAGTTTGTCTCCCCCTTAACCTTTCAGGCATTATCAAGAAACCCGGTCTATACAGATACCTTTGATGAGAAGATTCCTGAACAAATCTCTCACATCGATGTGGCGGACTGGGCGGATTTGATTGTCCTCGCTCCTGCGACCGCCAACTTAGTCGGAAAGCTTGCGAATGGAATTGCCGATGACATGTTGACGACAACGTTGCTTGCTTCTGAAGCACCTGTATATGTAGCCCCTGCAATGAACGTACACATGTATGCTCACCCTGCCGTACAAGCGAATTTGAAACGTCTTGAATCGTTTGGTTACAAATTTATTGAGCCAGGAGAAGGTTACCTTGCTTGTGGATATGTCGGGAAAGGACGATTGGAAGAGCCGCTGACAATCGTACGAGTTCTAGAAGAACAAGAAAGTAAAGAACAACCGTTAGTCGGGAAGCATGTACTCATTACAGCTGGTCCAACCCAAGAGAGTGTGGATCCTGTTAGGTTCTTTACAAATCATTCCTCTGGAAAGATGGGGTACGCCATTGCTCGTCAAGCCGCTGACTTAGGTGCCTCTGTTACATTAGTGTCTGGGCCAGTTTCACTTGACACGCCTCCTGGTGTCAAGCGGATAGATGTTGTCTCGGCTGAAGATATGTATGAAGCTGTTCTAAATGAAATGGAAAGCGCTGATGTCATTATTAAAGCAGCGGCTGTCGCGGATTACCGTCCAAAGGAAACGTACTCTTCAAAAATGAAGAAACAAGAGGGGCCACTTACCCTTCAATTTGAACGTACGAAAGACATTCTAAAAGAGGTAGGTAAGCGAAGAAGAGAAGGGCAATTTATTGTTGGCTTTGCTGCTGAAACAGACGAACCTGTCCGATACGGGCAAGAGAAAATGGAGCGTAAACGTCTCGATGCCATCGTAGTCAATGACATTTCAGCTGAAGGGGCCGGCTTCAAAGGCGACACAAACGTTGTTACTTATTTGAACCGTAATGGAAAACAAGAAGCCTACCCATTGTTAACGAAAGACGATGTGGCAAGGCGTCTATTGCTTTCAATCGCTACCGACTTAAAGGGTGAATAATTGATGGATATAGCACGAGTCATCGTAGATGTCCCGACAAGCCAAACCAATCGAACCTTCGATTATAAGATTCCTCCGCATTTAGAAGGCGTCGTTGATACTGGTATGAGAGTAATCGTTCCATTCGGTCCAAGAAAGATTATGGGGTTTGTCATCGGAATTACAGATGAAAGTAAGCATGACCGGTTAAAGGCCATTGGAGATGTGATGGATTTAACACCAGTGTTAACAGGAGAGTTGTTAGAGCTTGGTAGATGGATTGCAGACACTACGCTTTGTCTTCATATCTCTGCCTTACAAGCGATGCTCCCACAAGTGCTGAAGGCAAAATATGAGAAAGAAATTCATATTATTGGAGACCGAGAGCAGTTACCAGACCGCATCCAGCTTGTAAGTAACGGCCGAGGATACTTTCCTTTTGATGATGTCACGGAGGCAGGAATTCCTTATTCCGTTGTTCAAAAGGCGATGAAGGAAGGAACCATTGAGTTGCGGTATAAGGTGAAAGGGAAAGAAACCTTAAAGAAAATCCCTTATATCGCTCCAGCTGTTCCAGTGGATACCCTTTATGAAGAGTATGAAGGCCTGTCCAAGCAAGCGAAGAAACAGCGTCTGATTACATCATATTTTATTGAGTATCCAACGGAAATAGAGGAGAAGAAACTTCTCGAAGAATTAAATACAACAAAGGCTTCACTAAAGCCGCTAATTGATAAAGGTACACTGTCACGGGTCTACAAGGAAGTGTATCGTAGTCCCTATGAGGAAGATGCGTTCGAACGGACAGAGCCCCTCACCCTTACAGAAGAACAAAAAGACGCCATTACTCCAATATGGAGATCAGTAACGGAGAAACGACATGAGACCTTTTTGTTGCATGGTGTGACAGGGAGTGGGAAGACGGAAGTTTACTTACAATCCATTCAGCAGGTAATCGAAGAGGGAAGAGAAGCCATTGTACTTGTTCCAGAAATTGCGCTTACCCCTCAAACGGTTGAGCGTTTCAAAAGTCGATTTGGTTCAAATGTAGCCGTGCTTCACTCTGCGTTATCTAAAGGTGAGAAATTCGATGAATGGCGCAAAGTTCAACGGAAAGAAGTGCAAGTGGTTGTAGGTGCTCGCTCTGCCATATTTGCTCCATTTCAGAACCTTGGCATTATTATTATTGATGAAGAGCATGAAACGAGTTATAAACAAGAAGACCATCCACGCTACCATGCGCGAGATGTAGCTATTTATCGAGGAGAACAGCACGATTGTCCGATTGTTCTCGGTAGTGCAACACCAACACTTGAAACATACGCACGTGCTAAGAAAGGGGTATACACCCTCCTAAGCATGACGAAACGAATGAACGAAGCTTCAATGCCTGAGGTAGAACGAATTGACATGCGTGAAGAGTTGCACGCGGGCAATCGCTCCATGTTTTCCCGTTCGCTATTTGATAAGATCCAAGAACGGATGGCTAAAGGGGAACAAACGGTTCTATTCTTAAATCGAAGAGGGTATTCAACGTTCGTAATGTGTCGAGACTGTGGACATGTATCAGAATGTCCCCATTGTGATATCGCTTTAACCTATCATCGAAAGAACGACCGTCTAAAGTGTCATTATTGTTCGTATGAAGAAGCGATGCCTACCGTTTGTCCATCATGCGAGAGCGATACCATTCGGTATTTTGGGACAGGTACTCAGAAGATAGAAGAGTCGCTGCAACAACTCTTACCTGAAGCGAGAATTATCCGGATGGATGTCGATACGACAAGACAAAAAGGGGCGCATGAACGTCTCTTAACGAAATTCGGTAACAAAGAAGCAGATATTCTGCTCGGAACACAAATGATTGCGAAGGGGTTAGATTTCGGTAATGTTACGCTCGTAGGGGTACTAGCTGCCGATTCTTTGCTGCATTTACCTGATTTCCGATCATCTGAGAAAACGTTCCAGTTGCTAACGCAAGTAAGCGGAAGGGCAGGGCGCGACAAATTACCGGGTGAGGTTGTCGTCCAAAGCTATACCCCTGAACATTATAGTATCGAAATGGCAAGTCAGTACGACTACGAGTCGTTCTACTTGAAAGAAATGAAGATGAGGAAATTAGGGCAATACCCCCCTTATTATTTTTTAACGCTCGTCACTGTGTCTCATCCGAACCAACTTTATGCAATGGACGTAATCCGGAAAGTAGTTACTTTCTTGCAAGAGCAACTGTCGGAGGAGACGGTCATACTAGGTCCGACTCCATCACCACTTGCTCGGATCAAAGATAGATATCGACACCAATGCATGATAAAATACAGAAATGAGCCGAACTTGACGAAAGTAATGAAACGCTTATTCCAACTATACGAAGATGAAATTCAAAACAAAGATTTGCAGCTTACGATTGACTTTCAACCGTACCACATGATGTAAGGAGTGTTACCATATATGAAACGAATTGTATTTATGGGGACACCAGATTTCTCGGTGCCCGTCTTACAACGGTTACTCGATGACGGGTATAACGTTGTTGCCGTAGTTACTCAACCAGACCGTCCTAAAGGGCGTAAAAAAGTGATGACACCGCCACCTGTGAAGGAGAAGGCGTTAGAATATAACATTCCCGTACTACAACCGGAGAAGATTCGGAAAGAGTACGATGAAGTTCTTAAGTATGAGCCAGATTTAGTTGTAACGGCGGCTTTCGGACAGATTCTTCCTAAAGAATTGTTGGATGGCCCATCCTATGGATGCATTAACGTTCATGCGTCACTTCTCCCTGAATTAAGAGGTGGAGCTCCAATCCATTATTCCATCCTTCAAGGAAAGAAGGAGACAGGGATTACGATTATGTACATGGTCGAAGCCCTTGACGCTGGTGATATGCTCTCCCAAGCGAAAGTAACGATTGAGGAGGACGACCATACAGGGTCATTACATGACAAGCTATCAGTCGTAGGTGCTGACTTGTTAAGCGACACCATTCCGAAATTGCTAGACGGAACCATTACAGCAGAACCTCAAGATGAAACAAAAGTTACCTTTGCCCCTAACATTAAGCGTGATCTTGAGAAGATTGACTGGAACCAAGACATTGAAACGATTTACAACCACATTCGTGGGTTACACCCATGGCCGGTTGCGTTTACAGAATGGCGTTCCAAACCACTTAAAGTGTGGTGGGGTGAGAAGGTAGCGAGTAAGTTCAATGGGGAAAATGGTGAAATTGTAGCCATTGAAGACGAAGGAATCATTGTCAAATGTGGCGATGGGCATGGAATTCGCATTACAGACTTGCAACCTTCCGGGAAGAAACGCATGGATGCCTCATCCTTCCTCCGTGGAGCGGGTCAATCGCTAGAACTTGGAGAGGTATTAGGAGAGAGCCATGAGTAATGAAGCATTAAGAGAAACCGCCCTTGAAATCTTAACGAGAGTCGGAGAAAACAATAGTTTCAGTCACCTATTGATGAATCAAGCCATTGAGAAGAAGGGGCTTGCTCACCGAGATACTGGACTGTTGACAGAGATTGTGTACGGAACGTTGCAACGTAAAGTTGGGTTACAATACCTTGTTGCTCCGTTTATTGTGAAACAGAAGAAGCTAAAGCCATGGGTGCTTTGGCTTCTTTACATGTCGGTATACCAAATGAAGTATTTAGACCGTGTCCCAGACCATGCCGTCATTCATGAAGCAGTAGAGATTGCGAAGAAGAAAGGTCATAAAGGCATTGCCTCTATGGTCAACGGGGTACTTCGCTCCATGCAACGTAACGGTACCCGTTCTTTCGAAGAAATTGAGGACCCAATTGAGCGTTTAGCAACGGAAACAAGTCATCCATTATGGATGGTGAAGCGTTGGGTGGACATGTATGGTCTTGAGGAAACAAAGGCGATGTGCTTTACGAACCTGGAGACGAAGAGCATGTCTGTACGAGTGAATACGACAAAGTATACACGGAGTGAAATCATCGAGCGTTTAACGGAGGATGAATTCGATGTCGAACCTTCTTCCCTTGCAAACGACGGGATCTTAATCTTCAAGGGGAATATTCTGAAGCATGAACTGTTCCGAAATGGTGGATTAACCATTCAAGATGAAAGTTCAATGCTTGTCGGTCAGCACATTGGTGTATCGAAAGGGATGGAAGTACTCGACGCATGTAGTGCACCCGGCGGGAAGACAACGCACATGGCAGAGTATATGGATAATGAGGGAAATGTAACAGCATACGATTTGCACGAGAAGAAGGTACGCCTTGTGAAGCAAAAAGCAGAGCAGCTTGGGTTAACAAACGTGACAACTGGAGCAGCAGACAGCCGTGCTTTACGAGATAAGCATGATGATCACACTTTCGATCGTATTTTATTAGATGCCCCGTGCTCAGGGCTTGGGGTAGTAAGAGGGAAGCCTGATATTAAGTACTCAAAATCAGAAGAAGATATTAAAACCCTTTCCCGAATTCAGCGAGAGCTGTTAGAATCGGTAAGTCCCTTACTGAAAGAAGACGGCAAATTAATGTACAGTACTTGTACGGTAGACGTGCAAGAGAATGAACAAGTCATCCAATCCTTCTTACAGGACCATCCTGAATGGGAAGTGGATGCTGCCTTTTTTGAAGAGTTACCAGAAGAAACGAAGGAATTGCCAGGCGTGTCTCCATTTGGTCTTCAACTCTTTCCACAGGACTTTGACACAGACGGATTTTTCTTAACTAGATTGAAAAGAAGGAGTGACTTCCATGACGGAAGCAACGAAGCAAGAGAACACACAAGTAACGAAACGACGAAAGCGTAAGAAAGAAAAGCGCCCTAATCTAGGAACCTCAATCTATTCTTTAACATTTGAAGAACTAGAGAAGTGGCTGAAGGATAATGGGGAGCCTGCGTTCCGCGCTACTCAAATATTTGAATGGTTGTACCAAAAGCGTGTATCTACATTCGAAGAAATGACAAACCTTTCAAAAGGGTTACGCACAAAGCTTGAAGAAGCATTTAAGATTACAACGCTAAGCACCGTCATTCAACAGAAGTCTACAGATGGTACGACAATGAAGTTTCTATTTGAAATGCATGACGGTTATACAATTGAAACAGTACTAATGAAACATGACTACGGCTATTCCGTATGTGTAACGACACAAGTGGGTTGCCGTATCGGTTGTACATTCTGTGCTTCTACACTAGGTGGGTTAAAACGCCAGCTAGAAGCAGGAGAAATCGTAAGTCAAGTGCTTAAAGTTCAACAAGCGTTGGACGATGCAGGGGAACGCGTTGCATCTGTCGTAATTATGGGTATAGGCGAGCCATTTGATAACTATGAAGAGATGCTTGCGTTCTTGAAGGTCTTGAACCACGACAAGGGATTAAATATTGGCGCGCGCCACATCACAATCTCTACTAGCGGAATTATTCCTAAAATTTACGAATTCGCAGACGAGAAGATGCAAATCAACTTTGCTGTTTCCCTACACGCTGCAAACCATGAATTGCGCTCTAAATTGATGCCGATCAACAAAGCGTATCCGTTAGAGAAACTTCTAGAATCCATGAAGTATTACAACGATACGACGGGTCGTCGTGTTACGATTGAGTATGGACTCATGGGTGGCGAGAACGATTCAAATGAACATGCTATGGAATTAGCTCAAAAGATTAAAGAGTACAACCTAAAGACACACGTTAACTTAATTCCAGTTAACTACGTTCCTGAACGTGATTATGTGCGTACAGGACGAAATCAAATTTTCGAATTCGAACGTACGTTGAAAGAACAAGGTGTGAACGTAACGATTCGACGTGAGCAAGGTCACGATATTGATGCTGCATGTGGCCAGTTGCGTGCGAAGGAGCGTAAACAAGAGACGAGGTGATAGGCCGTGAATGGATATTTCCTAACAGATACAGGACAAGTTCGATCTCATAATGAAGATGCAGGCGGATTGTATTTGAACGCCTCTGAACAAGCTTTAGCCGTTGTCGCAGATGGTATGGGCGGTCACCGTGCAGGAGATGTAGCTAGCTCGCTAGCTGCATCCTCTTTACATAAGAAATGGCTCGAGTCTTCTCTAATCACCACCCCTGATGAAGCAGAAGCATGGTTGAAAGAACAAGTGCAGGCAATCAATCGTGAAATATTCGAGTATGCTAAAGAACATGAAGAATGTGAGGGGATGGGGACGACTGTTGTTGCTGCGATATGCACGAATGAGTTTGTGTCAGTGGCTCATATTGGTGACAGTCGTTGTTATCTTAAGACTGAATTTGGATTTAAACAAGTAACAGAAGATCACTCCTTAGTGAATGAACTCGTGAAATCGGGTCAAATCTCTCGGCAGGATGCTGAACACCATCCACGAAAGAATGTTCTATTAAGGGCTCTTGGGACTGAGTCTGACATTTCGGTAGACGTAAAAACGATGGTATGGGAAGAGGGCAATACTCTATTGCTTTGTTCAGACGGACTATCGAATAAAGTGAGTGATGAAGAGTTACATGAGTTTGTACAAACTCCACTAAGCGTTGAAGAAGCAGCAGAACGCCTTGTGACCATCGCAAACGAACGAGGCGGTGAGGACAATATTTCACTCGTCATTGTTCATTATGATGAATCGATGGAAGAAGGTGACACATAATGCTTAAGGGGCACCTTCTACATGACCGGTACGAAATTTTAGAGACCATTGGCGGAGGTGGGATGGCGAATGTCTACCTCGCGAATGATACGATTCTTAACCGACAAGTCGCCATTAAAGTTTTGCGCCTGGAGTATGCGAATGACGATGAATTTATCGCTCGATTCCATCGGGAGGCTCACTCGGCAACGAGTCTTTCTCACCCAAACATCGTCAACATTTTCGATGTAGGTGAAGAGGAACAAATTTATTTTATGGCGATGGAATATGTGGAGGGAATGACGCTAAAGAAATACATCCAAACTCACGGACCATTGGATGTGGAAGAAGCAATCTCGATTACGAAGCAACTCACTTCTGCGATTAGTTTCGCTCATGATAATGGGATTATTCATAGGGATATTAAACCTCAGAACATTCTTATTGACGAATATCAACATGTTAAAGTAACAGACTTCGGAATTGCCACAGCGTTATCCGCTACTTCACTCACTCAGACCAATTCTGTACTTGGGTCCGTTCACTATCTGTCCCCAGAACAAGCCCGTGGTGGAATGGCTACGAAGAAATCTGATATTTATTCCATTGGTATTGTGCTGTTTGAAATGCTCACAGGTAGATTGCCATTTTCCGGACAGTCAGCGGTGTCCATTGCATTAAAGCACTTACAAAGTGAAACCCCATCCATTAAGAGATGGAACAATGACCTACCACAAAGTGTAGAGAACATCGTCTTGAAAGCAACAGCTAAAGACCGTTTTCACCGTTACCAAGATGTACACGAAATGATGGATGATTTAGAGACGGTGTTACTGCCTCATCGCATTAACGAGCCTAAGTTTACACCGCCTGTTAATTCCGATGATGAAGAAGTTACAAAGGCCATTCCCATTATTACGAATGATGCGTACAATGACGAAGATACAATCTCAGATACGATTGTACATGATGGAGAAACGGTCCCCCCGGAGTCTCAACAAGCTACACATGAGAAGGGCGAACCGTACTCAACTGAGGACAGCAAACAAAAGAATAAGAAGAAGGACAAAAAGAAAAAACGCGTCCTTCCGATCGTACTAACGTCTCTCCTAATCCTTACTGTGCTAGCGGTTGCGGCCATCTTCATAATTCCAAGATACTTCATTCCTGACGATGTAGAGATTATAGATGTGGCAGGAATGGATTATAGCGAGGCATATAGCAAGCTCAGCGAGTTAAACTTGAATGTGGAACGAGAAACGGAGACATCCGATGAAGTACCAGAAGGACAAGTCATTCGTACCAGTCCAGAAGCTTTTAACATCGTGAAAGAAGAGGCGACCGTTACAATCGTTGAGAGTATTGGAAAACAGAAAGTGGACTTTGAAGATTACACGAATCAGTCTTACGAATCCGTGAAACGACAGCTAGAATCAGATGGCTATTCGTCTGTTACTTCCGTACCTAAAACGAGTGATACAGTACCAGAGGGTGAAATTATTGAGCATGTGACACCAACTGCAGGTGAGCGGGTAGTGCCAGAAGACACAAGAGTTGTGTTCAACATCAGTATTGGACCAGAGAATATAACGGTCAAGGATATGAGAGGTCAGACGCTTAAAGGTGTTCGTGAGTATGCCGAATCAGGTGACATATCATTCTCAGACCGTGATGTGAACTATGACTATTCGGAGACGGTCCCTGAAGGCCAAGTGATTTCTCAAAGCCCAGCAGCAGGGGATGAAGTAAAACCTGGAACTTCTCTTTCTGTCACGGTATCCAATGGCCCAGAAAAGAAATCTCCACTTTCAAAGACGGTGGAGTATACGGTAGACATTCCTCCAAACCAATCTGAAGAAGAACCGCTGGCTAATGAAGAGGAAGGGTCTGGTGATGAGTCACCTGAAAATGCGGATCCAAATGAACACACCGTAGTAATTTACGTAGATGATGTGAACCGCAACCTAACTGATGTACATCAAGAAGATAAAATTACAGAAACCAAGACCTATACGCTAGAACTGCTTATTCCAGTTGATGGGGAAGCAACGTATAAGGTTGTGGTTGATGGGAATGTCGTTAAAGAAGAGACATTCTCGTATGAGGAAGGTGAATAAATGCAGCAAGGCCAAATTGTGAAATCGCTTAGCGGATTTTATTATGTGCTTAGCGAAGGAACTGTTTATCCATGTAAAGGGCGAGGGAATTTCAGGAAACGTAAAATCACTCCCCTAGTTGGTGATGACGTATCGTTTGAAATTGATGAAAATGATGAGGGCTACATTCTTGAGGTCCATGAACGAGAGAATGAATTGGTTCGCCCGCCTATTGCGAATGTCGACCAAGCCGTCATCGTCTCATCGGGAGTTGAACCTACCTTTAACCCGTTGTTGCTTGACCGATTCTTAGTTCTTGTTGAATCAAAGCATATAAAGCCTATCATTGTCATTACGAAAAGCGACTTAATGGATAACGAAACATTGGACAGAGTGAATACCTATAAACAAACTTACGAAAGGATTGGATACTCTGTTATTCTAGGTTCATCTCACAATGAAAATGGGATGGACGAGTTACTCCCTTATTTAGAAGGGAAAACGTCTGTTATTGCTGGACAATCTGGAGTGGGTAAATCTTCCATGTTAAACGCATTAGAACCAGCCTTTCAGTTAGAAATTGGTACAATCTCGAAAAGCCTTGGCCGTGGAAAACATACGACAAGACATGTGGAATTGCATAAGCTCAATGGAGGGTTAATTGCCGATACTCCAGGTTTCAGTTCACTTGAATTTCAGGAGCTAGAACAAGAAGAGCTATCAGAATGTTTCCCAGAGATCTTCGAAATTGGGAAATCATGCAAATTTCGCGGTTGTATGCATAAGAAAGAGCCAAAATGTGCTGTTAAACAAGCGGCAGAAGAGAGAGAGCTTCCCGCTTTTCGTTACGAGCACTATTTACAGTTCCTTGAGGAAATTCAAAACAGAAAGCCGAGGTATTAATTATGGTGAAAATTGCGCCATCCATTCTTTCCGCTGATTTCGCTAAACTTGGGGAAGAGATTAAAGATGTAGAGAAGGGTGGGGCGGATTACATTCATGTCGATGTCATGGATGGACATTTCGTTCCAAATATTACAATTGGCCCACTAATTGTAGAAGCAATTCGTCCGCATACTGAACTACCTCTCGATGTTCATTTAATGATTGAGAATCCAGATCAGTACATTCCTCAGTTCAAAGAGGCTGGAGCGGACATCATCACGGTTCACCAAGAGGCATGCCCTCACTTACACCGTACGATCCAACTCATCAAACAGACTGGCGCAAAGGCGGGGGTAGTCATCAACCCAGCCACGCCTGTAGACGTATTGCGTCCTATTCTTGAAGATGTAGACCTTATTCTACTTATGACCGTCAATCCTGGTTTTGGAGGGCAGTCATTCATACACTCTGTTGTCCCAAAGATTTCGACTTTAGACAACTGGCGTAAAGAGCACGATTTGTCTTATGAAATCGAAATCGACGGTGGTGTGAAACCAGGCACAGCAAAGCTATGTAAAGAACATGGAGCTGACGTTCTTGTAGCAGGTAGCGCCGTATTTAACGCATCAGACCGTAAAGAAGCAATGGAAGCCATTCGTAACGATGCATAATGGAACGAAAAAAGGTTAGAGTATAATACTCTAACCTTTTTTTATGGTTTATGCTTTTATATCCTGTTCGGATTCATAGCCTGTTCGTTCGTTCCACATCCGTTCAATATCTTCAAGTGAACGGCCTTTCGTTTCTGGAACAAACTTAATTGAAAATGGAATGCATAAGAGACAGAACACACCATACACCAAGAACGGAAACGCCCCATTAAAGGTGGATTGTAAGAAACCATTTTGATTCATCATTGGGAATGTCTGAGAAACAAGAATATTTGAAGACCAAAGTACAAATACGCTAATACTCATTACTTTCCCGCGGATACGATTTGGGAAGATTTCAGATAGTAACACCCATGCAATCGGGCCCCAAGAGAAAGCAAAGCAAATAATGTATAAGAAGATAAACACCATGAGGGTGTAAGTAACAGCTTGCATATAAATCATAATCCCAACGATTGTCATGGAAAGCGCCATCCCTGTTGATCCAATAATCAACAGAGTTTTGCGACCAAATTTATCAAGGGTGGCCGTCGCGATAAATGTAGCAAGAAAGTTTACGAGACCAATATAAACACTCTGAAGGTAGCTGGAATTTTCTCCTGTACCAATATTGAAGTCACCAAGAAACTCTGTTGCATAATACATAATGACGTTAATGCCACTTACTTGTTGTAAAAACGCTAAGCCAATCCCAACAAAGAGAGGAAGTCGCCACTTCTTACTAAGGATCCCTTGGCCAGATTTACCCTCTTCTTCTTCTAACCCTTTCTCAATATCACGCAACTGATGTTCTGCGTCTTCCTTCTTGTGAAAGAAACGTTGTAATACCGATAGCGTCTTTTCGCGATTATTTTGCATCGCGAGCCACCGTGGGCTTTCCGGTATGCCCCATAACAATAAGAAGAAGAGTAACGCAGGAATAAGTTCTGATGCGAACATATATCTCCACCCATTGTTTACATTCCATGCCTCACTTCCTACGGAAACGATTTCATAGTTTACGAAGTAAATCGTTAGAATTCCAAAGGTAACAGCCACCTGATAGAAGCTTCCAAGCAGACCTCTCATAGAATTTGGTGCGATTTCTGAGATGTACATCGGCGTTACGATGGAAGCAATCCCCATTCCAATTCCGCCGACAATCCGTGCCATAAAGAAGACCGTGAAGTTTGGCGGTATGGCAGAGAAAATAGCTGATAATCCAAATAAAGTGGCAGCAATCAATAGTGTTTTCTTTCGCCCTAGTCGGTCTGCTAGTTTCCCTGCAGTACTTGCACCGATTAAACTCCCAACCAATGCACTAGAAACCGCCCAGCCAACAGCAGAAGCTCCTAGATTGAAATAAGATTCAACAAATCCAACTGAACCATTGATGACAGCCGTGTCATAGCCGTATAAAATACCTCCAATTGCCGCTACTATGGCAATCATCGTCGCATAAGCTTTCGGATGATTCATCTATGTTCCCCCCTGTACGATGTAGTAAATCCTGTCTGTTGAATAAGAGGAAGATGCGGTATAATGAGGAAATCATCTTCTCCTAAACAAGTATTTCCGAACTTACATAGTAAAAAGTTCCCAAATGACTCTTTGATAAAACGTTTTCTTAAAATTTTATTAACCTAGATGAAGGTTGAACGTATAGAACTAGTAACGATAAAAGGAGGCCGTTTACGTGAAGCACGTAGCAATCGTAGGAGGGGGACCTCGAAAATATGTCCCAACCTTAACGAATTTTTATGATGAAGAGATGTACTGGATTGGAGCGGATTATGGCGCTAAGATGTTACTTGAGCAGAAGATAATTCCTGATTACTCCGTTGGGGATTTTGATTCCGTGTCAGAGAGTGAATTTCGAATCATTCAAGAAAAGTCTAAACAATGTAAAGCATACGAGGTGGAGAAAGATGAGACGGACCTCGAGCTAGCACTTGAGCATGCTCTGGAACAAAATCCGACAACGATTTATTTCTTCGGGGTAACAGGGGGCAGGTTAGATCATGCATTAATCAACTTGCAATTGCTTTACCCGCTGCAACAAAAAGGAATTCGGGGAGTTGTCATTGATGAGGGGAATTGGGTGGAACTAAAAGAGCCAGGCGTACATGAAGTGACTCAAGATGACCGATTCCCAAATGTATCATTCGTACCGTTTACATCAGAAGTAAAGCAACTGACACTGGATGGCTTTTATTATCCTTTAGTGAATGCAAATGTACCATGGGGGTCTACACTGTGCATCTCCAATAAGCTGCATAGAGAAAAGGGTACTTTTTCATTTGAGGAAGGCATACTATTGGTAATAAAGAGTCGAGACATTATAGAGTAATTCTTCTTTCATTAGTTTCATAGGATAAGGATGGGAATGATTACATTTGTCATTCAGAGGAGGGGGACCATTTGAAATTCTATACTATCAAACTCCCGCGCTTTCTTGGCGGTTTCGTACGAGTACTCATTGGCTCATTCAAGAAGCAATAACACCTGTAAAGAAGTTTAACTGTACAAAAAAGGCATTCCCTTAATGGGAATGCCTCTTTTGATAAAAGTAGAATTATACGCGTTCTACTTTACCGGATTTAAGTGCACGTGCTGAAACGTAAACTTTTTTAGGTTTGCCATCAACCATGATACGTACTTTTTGAACGTTAGATTTCCAGTTACGTTTATTAGCATTCATTGCGTGTGAACGAGTGTTACCAGAAGTCGTTTTACGACCTGTTACTGCACATTTACGAGCCATATCTATCCCTCCTAATGCTATGATAGCTCATGTATAGCTTCAAATACTTATTCAATTTATCATATCCAATGCCTGATATCAAGAGGGTTAAGGAAATATATCAAGAAAAGTAACTTGACAGACATTCAGATTTCGTCCATTGTATAAAGGGGTTTTTTAACACGTTGAGGCAATCCTTTCAAAATAATACGGCATATAGTAAAATAACCTTAAGTTTGCATATGAACGAAGGAGGATCTATATATGTCCATTGATTTAAACACCAATTATGGTCATGTCACAATTACGAACGAAGTCATTTCAACAGTTGCCGGTGGTGCAGCAGTCGAATGCTATGGCATTGTAGGCATGGCATCGAAAAATCAAATTAAAGACGGACTTGCCGATATTCTACGTAAGGAGAACTTCTCTAAAGGAGTTGTCGTTCGTCAAGAAGACGGACAAGTACACATTGACATGTACATCATTGTCAGCTACGGAACGAAGATCTCAGAAGTAGCTCATAATGTTCAGTCTCAAGTCAAATATACATTAGATAAAACGGTTGGATTGTCTGTTGATTCTGTAAATGTATACATTCATGGTGTACAAGTAGCAAATGACTAAGTATAGGTTAGTGCAGTGAAGGAGGAAAATGGAGTGACGATACGAACGTTAGATGGAGCAACGTTTGCGCAAATGGTTCTCACGGGTGCGAACCATTTAACCAACAACGCAAAAATGATCGACGCTCTTAACGTATTCCCTGTACCAGACGGTGATACAGGAACTAATATGAACTTGTCCATGACAAGTGGCGCGAATGAAGTAAGAAATGTTGTAACAAACCATGTAGGAGAAGTAGGAAAGAGTCTGGCTAAAGGCCTCCTAATGGGTGCTAGAGGGAACTCTGGTGTGATTCTATCTCAATTATTCCGAGGCTTCTCGAAAGCTGTTGAAGATAAGGAAACGATTACGACAGCTGAATTTGCTGAAGCTTTGCAATCAGGTGTAAAAACGGCTTATAAAGCAGTCATGAAGCCTGTAGAAGGAACAATCTTGACGGTTGCTAAAGAATCTGCTCAAGCTGCAGAGTCTTTAGCTCAAGAACATGAAGACCATATTGAATTTCTTGAAGCTGTATTGAAAGAGGCTAAAGCTTCTCTTAAGCGAACTCCTGAATTGCTTCCAGTCTTAAAGGAAGTAGGAGTCGTAGATAGTGGTGGTCAAGGACTAGTTACCATTTATGAAGGTTTCCTTGCGAACTTAAAAGGGGAAGAATTACCTGCTCATTCTGGTGACTTAAATAATTCTATGGACGAGATGGTGAATGCTGAGCACCATAAGCTTGCTCAGGACTTCATGGATACAGATGACATCGTCTATGGATACTGCACGGAATTCATGGTGAAGTTTGAAGAGGACAAGTTGAAGGAAACACCTTATGATGAAGAGGCATTCCGCCAAGCGTTATCTGAACGAGGAGATTCTCTTCTTGTTGTCTCAGACGAAGACCTTGTTAAGGTTCACGTTCACACAGAACAACCTGGTGAAGCATTGAATATGGCCCAGTCATACGGCAGTCTCATTAACATGAAGATTGAGAACATGCGCGAACAGCATACATCCATTGTAGGGGACCAGAAGTCTAGTGAATCGAAGCAAGAAAAGCCTAAAGAAGAATTTGGTATTGTGTCGGTAGCTATGGGAACTGGCATTAAAGAAATGCTAGAAAGCCTTGGAGCATCTGTTGTCATTGAAGGCGGCCAGACGATGAACCCAAGTACCCAAGATATCGCAAATGCAATTCAACAAGCAAATGCTAAAAACGTGATTGTGCTTCCAAACAATAAGAACATTGTCATGGCAGCAGAGCAAGCAGCAGAACTTGCTGAAGAACAAGTTGTTGTTGTGCCAACGAAGACAGTACCTCAAGGAATGAGTGCTCTTCTTGCCTTCTTGCCAGACCAATCTCTTGAAGAGAATGAGAAAGCAATGAAGGAAGCTGCTCAGCAAGTGAAGACAGGTCAAATCACCTATGCCGTGCGAGATACTCAAATCGAAGGTGTAGACATTGAAAAAGGCCATTTCATGGGTATTATCGATGGGAAGATTAGTTCTTCCAACCAAGATAAACTACAAACAACAAAGCAGTTGCTGCTCGATATGATTGATGAGGATGAAGATGAAATCATCACAATCATCCAGGGTGAAGAAGCAACGAGTGAAGAAGTGGAAACGATTGAAGCGTTTATTGAAGAGCGCTTTGAGGATATGGAAGTTGAAATTCATAAAGGGAATCAACCGATTTATTCCTTTATTTTCTCCGTTGAATAAGAAAAAGTGCGTAACCAGTTATGGTTACGCACTTTTTTTATGTTTGGATGCCTTGTAAGACAAACTGAATCACAAATAAAATCGCAATGATGAGAAGCGTTGCATTTACTTCTTGTTGTCGCCGAACGGCTAGTTTGGCGATTGGATACGCAATAAAGCCAAACGCCATGCCATCAGCAATGCTGTACGTGAATGGAATCATGGTAATAATCAAAAATGCTGGAATCATTTCTGATACATCTTGAAAGTCGATGTGTTTAATGTTCTGAACCATTAACGATCCCACTATAATTAAGATCGGGCTGATGGCCATAGATGGAATCATCGAAATGAATGGAATCAAGGCAATGGTCGCTAAGAATAAGACACCAACTGTAATGGAGGTCGTTTTCGTACGACCATTTGAAGCAATGGCTGCAGCGCTTTCCGCAGATGAAACGGTAGGTGACGTCCCGAAGAACGCGCACGTTAAGCTTGAGAACGCAGTTGATTGAAAGGAGCGCTTAAATTTATGCGGTGCATTCAACATGGATAGCTGTCCGTTAATCAACCCCATGTTCTCAAAGACAAGCACGACTGTGAGTGGGAATACACTTGTCCAGAATGCAATCTCATTAAATGCGCCTAGAGATGGAATCATCCATAAGGCCTGATCTGATGAGAAAGCTGTACCTTGGCTCGTATTCTGTACACCGAATAAGAAAGCTAAGCCTGTTCCGACTAGAATCGTAATTAAGAAATTACCAGGTACGTTCTTTGTGAACAAATAGATCCCGACAGCCAACGTCATTAACGTGACGAGCACTTCAGGTGAGCTGAAAGACCCGATTTCGATAAGGGAATGTTCACCTCGTTGGATGAGTGCGCCCTTCTCAATTCCTATAAACGTTAGGAAAAGACCAAGACCAACCGTGATTGCGTGTTTCAAAGAATCTGGAATGCTTGCTTGGAGCCAGCCACCAAGCTTTGTAAAGGCGATGGCAAGAAACAGTATGGAAGATACGAGAATGACCCCGAGTCCTTCTGCATACGTCAAAGAAGTCCCTTGTACAATCGCGTAAGAGAACAAGACGTTGACGCCCATTCCTGGAATTAGAATCATCGGGGCGTTTGCCCAAAATCCGATTAGTAAACACCCAACGAAACTAGCGAGGATGGTTGCCATGATCCCGGCTTGCATCGGAAGACCTGCATCGTGAAGGATGGAGCTATTAACAGCAATGATATACACCGTCGTAAAATAGCCAATCACTCCAGCCATGATTTCCGTCTTCCAATTGGTTTTGTTTTGATTCATGATGAAAATCCTTCTTGTGTAATAGCCCTCTCCCACCCGATTATGTCCGCGCATAATCCACAAGTAATAATTATAGAAGGGAAAGTTAGGCGGTGCAAGTCTTTAGAAGGTCGGCTTAGCTGTGTTTTTTTGATATAATGTAGAGTGGAATTCGTTTTACCTTTTAATTGAGGAGGTTGTGCAGATGAAGTTTAAGTCTGTTTTCGATATTATTGGTCCAGTAATGATTGGGCCGTCAAGCTCCCATACAGCTGGGGCTGCAAGGATTGGAAGAGTTGCCCGCACCTTATTTGGTCGTGAGCCGAAAACGGTGGCGATCTCGCTTTATGGTTCTTTCGCAAAGACATACAAAGGGCATGGGACTGATGTGGCATTAGTTGGCGGTGTGCTCGACTATGATACATATGATACACGGATATCCACATCCCTTGAGACGGCGAAAGAAAAGGGGATTCGTGTGACGATTACAGAAGAAGATGCCCATGCTGATCATCCGAATACAGCAAGAATTCGATTAGGCGATGACCAAGGAGACCTTGAACTTGTCGGAATTTCAATTGGTGGAGGAAAAGCTGAAATTACAGAGTTAAATGGGTTTGAGCTTCGCTTATCAGGTAGCCATCCTGCTATTCTTGTTATGCACAATGACCGATTTGGTGCGATTGCGTCGATAACACAAGTATTGGCGAAGCATGAAATCAACATTGGACATATGGAAGTATCACGTAAAGAAGTGGGGAAAGAGGCGTTGATGGTCATTGAAGTTGACCAGAACATCCCTGATGCACTTCTTACAGAACTAGAAGAACAGAATCATATCTTACAAGTCGCTCGAGTCGTTGAGTAACTAAACGGGTGTTAGCGCTTACAATTATAAAGGAGGACTACGATGTTTAAGAACGTTGCAGAATTAGTAGAACTATGTGAGACAGAAGGAATTCAAATTTCAGAAGCCATGATTCGTCAAGAGATGGAAGTGAAAGAACGAAGTCGTGAAGAGATTTACAATCAAATGGAGAGAAACTTAACGGTTATGGAAGAGGCAGTCGAGAAAGGTCTACAAGGTGTCCAATCTGTATCTGGATTAACTGGCGGTGATGCTGTTCTAATCCAACAATATATGCAAAATCATGAACCTCTATCAGGACAAATTGTAATGGATGCCGTAAGTAAGGCGGTAGCGACGAACGAAGTGAACGCTGCTATGGGAACAATCTGTGCGACTCCGACGGCTGGGAGTGCCGGGTGTGTACCAGGAACACTCTTTGCGGTGAAAAACAAATTAAACCCAACTCGTGAACAAATGGTTCGTTATTTGTTTACTTCTGGAGCATTTGGATTTGTTGTGGCGAACAACGCTTCAATATCTGGTGCAGAAGGAGGATGCCAAGCAGAAGTAGGTTCGGCTGCAGGAATGGCCGCGGCTGCCATTGTTGAAATGGCAGGCGGTACTCCGAGTCAGTCGGCTGAGGCGATGGCGATTACACTTAAGAATATGCTTGGACTTGTATGTGACCCAGTTGCGGGGTTGGTTGAGGTTCCTTGTGTGAAGCGTAATGCGATGGGAGCGTCCAATGCTGTTGTAGCTGCTGATATGGCACTTGCAGGTGTGACGAGCCGAATTCCATGTGATGAAGTCATTGATGCGATGTATCGAATTGGGCAAACGATGCCAGTAGCGCTACGAGAGACTGCTCAAGGAGGACTAGCTGCTACACCAACCGGTCGCGAATTAGAAGCGAAGATCTACGGAATTAACTTAACAAAGTGAGTGAAAGCTATTGATACAACAATCCGTCACAGAAGTAAAAGGGGTAGGAGATAAATTCGCAGAAGAATTGGCCCCCATGGGGATTCATACGGTAGAGGATTTATTATTCTATTTTCCGTTTCGTTACGATGAGTTTGAAGTCAAGCCGCTAGCAGAGCTTCTACATGATGAGAAAGCTACGATTGAGGGTCAGGTTATTGGTGAACCGACCCTCACCTTTTATGGGAAAAAGAAGTCGAAATTAACGGTAACGTTACAGGTCGAGCACTACGCGGTAAAGGCTGTCATGTTTAACCGAGCATTCGTCAAGAAACAACTACAGGCTGGGGATACTGTAACCGTTACAGGAAAGTGGGACCAACGGAGGCTCCAAATTACCGTTAGTCAGTTTAAGAAGGGGAAGGCGAAATCAGATACCCCCATTCAACCAGTTTACTACTTAAGAGGGAATGTACAATTGGCGCGGCTCAGGAAGACGATGAAAGAAGCGTTGCAGGAGTTTTCTGACGAGGTGGAGGAGTTATTGCCAGAGCGCTATTTGCATAGCTATAAGCTTCCTTCTAGGAAAGATGCGTTACATCAGATGCACTTTCCAGAGAATCATACCTTGTTAAAGCATGCTAGAAGACGATTTATTTATGAAGAATTCTTCGTATTTCAGCTTAAGATGCAGCTCATAAGAAAGCAACACCGTGAAGCAACGAAAGGAAATGCGGTCAAATATGATTCAAAGGCCGTCAAATCATTCGTTCATGCGCTTCCATTCGAGTTAACGGGCGCACAAAAGCGTTCACTGTCAGAAATTATGAAGGATATGTCATCGCCATACCGGATGAATCGGTTGCTACAAGGAGATGTTGGTTCTGGGAAGACAGCCGTTGCCGCAATTGCCTTGTATGCATCTGTAACAGCAGGGAAACAAGGTGCGCTGATGGTGCCGACTGAAATATTGGCAGAGCAACATTATGAATCGTTGGTGAAATTGTTCAAAGACCGTGCACACGTCGTGCTCTTAACAGGATCTGTTAAAGGAAAGCGTCGTCGTGAGATTCTATCTTTAATTGAAAGCGGAGAAGCTACAATTATTGTCGGTACACACGCCTTGATTCAAGATGAGGTGCTCTTCCATTCACTTGGATTAGTCATAGTAGATGAGCAACACCGGTTTGGAGTGAACCAACGTCGTACGCTTCGGGATAAAGGGCTTGACCCGGATGTCTTATTTATGACAGCAACACCTATACCAAGAACTCTTGCCATTACGGCCTTTGGGGATATGGACGTTTCATTAATTGATGAGTTACCTGCAGGACGAAAGGAAGTAGAAACCTACTGGGTCAAAGAACAAATGCTCGACCGAGTACTGGGCTTTATAAAGCGTGAACTTGACCTCGGTCACCAAGCCTATGTCATTAGTCCGCTCATAGAAGAATCAGAAAAGCTAGATATCCAAAACGTAGTTGATTTACATGCGCAATTAAATGAGTACTTCAGCGAAGAAGTAGGATTGATGCACGGGAGATTGTCGACTGATGAGAAAGAAGATGTGATGAAGCGATTCTCGAGCAATGAAGTTCAAATTCTTGTCTCTACAACCGTTGTAGAAGTTGGGGTGAACGTTCCGAATGCAACAATCATGTTGATTTATGATGCTGAGCGGTTCGGTTTGTCGCAGCTTCACCAGTTGCGCGGTCGTGTCGGTCGTGGCAGCCACCAAAGTTACTGCATTCTTCTTGCCGACCCGAAAAATGATGTGGGGAAAGAGCGGATGCGAATTATGACCGAAACCTCCAATGGCTTTGAGCTCTCTGAACAGGATTTGAAATTAAGGGGACCTGGCGATTTCTTTGGAAGAAAACAAAGTGGGATGCCTGAATTTAAAGTAGGGGACATGGTCCATGATTATCGGGCTCTTGAGACGGCTCGCCAAGATGCGAGCGAATTAATACAATCCAATGAGCTTGAAAATAATCCAGAATTTAAGGCGCTACGTGATGTGTTGAAGCAGGATGCGTATTTAAAAGGCCAAATTCTCGACTGATAATGGACGAGGGTTGCACGCAATAGCTTGGTATTATATACTGCTTTTAGTACCTAGTCATAAAACGGATGGTGTCGTCGATGAAGCGGAATAAGAAAGAAAGGCAACAAATCCTGAAAGATTCAATTGAACAAAGCCCGTTTGTGACAGATGAAGAGCTCGCATCTAAGTTTGGGGTGAGTATTCAAACCATTCGCCTCGACCGAATGGAACTCTCCATTCCAGAATTGCGAAAACGGATTAGGTCTGTGGCTACGGATCAATGGAATGAAACGGTCCGCGCCCTGCCCATTGACGAAGTTATTGGGGAAGTCATTGACTTAGAATTGGACGACCGAGCTATTTCCATACTTGAAATTAAAGAAGAGCACGTCTTCTCACGAAATCGAATTGCGCGTGGACATCATCTGTTTGCGCAAGCTAATTCACTTGCAGTAGCTGTAATTGATGATGAACTTGCCTTAACGTCTAAATCAGAGATTCGTTTTACCCGACAAGTAATTGAAGGGGAGCGAGTAGTAGCGAAGGCTACCGTTAAAGGAAATGATGAACGAGGGCGTACCATTGTCCAAGTATCGAGTACCGTTCAGGGCGAACTCGTCTTTAGTGGGGAGTTTGTCATGTATCGATCTCAAGATGAACAAGGGGAGGACGAAAAGAAATGAGAATTGCGATTGATGCAATGGGTGGAGACCATGCACCTAAGGAGATTGTCGAGGGTGCAATAAAAGCCGTTCAATCCATTTCTGATCTGTCCATCACACTAATTGGGGACGAAGAAAGAATAAAACCCTATTTAACCGATACAGACCGGATTGAACTTATACATACGAATGAAGCCGTCACAAGTGAAGATGAGCCCGTTCGAGCTGTTCGAAGAAAGAAACAAGCGTCTATGGTCCTTATGACGAAAGAAGTGAAAGAGGGGCGAGCTGATGCATGTATTTCTGCTGGAAATACGGGCGCGCTCATGAGTGCAGGACTGTTTGGTGTTGGCCGTATTAAAGGGATTGACCGTCCAGCACTAAGCCCAACGCTTCCGACAATCGATGGGAAAGGTTTTCTCTTCTTGGACGTAGGTGCCAATGTGGATGCGAAGCCTAACCACCTTGTTCAATATGCAGTAATGGGAGCTATTTACACAGAGAAAGTTCGTGGCATAGCCGAGCCTCGTGTAGGTCTATTAAACATTGGAACAGAGAATGGAAAAGGCAATGAGCTTACAAAGAAGGCATACGAATTGCTTAAGGATGCTCCGATAAACTTTGTAGGAAATGTAGAATCCCGTGATCTATTGAATGGAGTAGCAGATGTCGTTGTGACAGATGGATTTACTGGGAACATGACCTTGAAGACAATCGAGGGTACAGCAATGGGGATGTTCCAGATGATGAAAGAGACATTTACTCAGAACGTTAAAACGAAGCTTGCAGCGGGACTTGTAAAGAATGAGTTACGTGGACTTCGTGATCAGCTTGATTACTCGGAATATGGCGGAGCTGGCTTATTTGGATTAGATGCTCCTGTCATTAAAGCGCATGGCTCTTCAAATAGCCGAGCTGTTTATAATGCCATTAAACAAACGGTTCACATTGTTGAGAACGATGTAATTTCAACCATTCGGAATAAAATTAGTGATTTGAATTTGGAGGAGGAGAACGAATGAAGAAAGTAGCCTTCATATTTCCCGGACAAGGCAGTCAATCCGTTGGTATGGGAAAACCATTCTTCGACGAAAATGAAACTATACAAACACAGTTTCAAAAAGCGGACGCGCTGTTAGATACTCCGTTAACAACGTATATGTTTGAAGGACCAGAGGAAACGTTGACGAAGACAGAGCATACACAGCCTGCCTTGTTGCTAACAAGTACAGCCATTGCTTCGTTATTGAATGAAGCTGGCGTAAAACCTGCAATGGTTGCAGGTCATAGCTTAGGCGAATACTCTGCACTTGTTGCAGCGGGTGCACTCACTCAAGAAGATGCACTTCAGCTCGTTCAGACACGTGGACGACTTATGGAGCAAGCTGTACCGGACGGCCAGGGTGCGATGGCGGCTGTATTAGGTTTAGAGGTGGAACAAATTGAAGAGGTTCTTCAACAAGTCAGAGATAACGGGGTTGTCGTTGAGGTTGCGAACTATAACTGCCCTGGACAAATCGTTATTTCTGGTAGTCAAGAAGGTGTGCAACAAGCCTCTGAACAATTGAAAGAACAAGGGGCTAAACGCGTGATGCAACTGAACGTAAGTGGACCTTTCCATTCTAGCCTAATGAAGCCAGCAAGCGAACAGTTGGAACAGGCGTTAGAACAAGCTTCTATAAAGGATGCAGAAGTGCCTGTATATGCAAACGTAACTGCTGCACCTGTCCAATCAAGTAGCGACCTTGAAAGCCTGCTTGTACAACAGCTTTATTCACCTGTTCGTTTCCATGAAACGTTACAGAACATGATGGATGAAGGCATTGAGGCATTTGTAGAAGTAGGGAACGGGAAAGTGCTAAGTGGACTTGTACGTAAAGTGAATCGTCGTATGAAGACATTTGCGATACAGGACCCGGAAAGTTTACAACAATTTATCGACTGGTATAAGGAGGATGAAGCATGAAGTTAGCAGGAAAAACGGCACTTGTAACTGGAGCTTCCCGCGGTATTGGTCGTGCGATTGCGATTGAACTCGCAGCAAGCGGTGCGAAAGTAGCTGTCAACTATGCAGGAAGCGAAGCGAAAGCGCAAGAGGTAGTTGATACGATTACTGATAATGGTGGGGAAGCAGTTAAGATTCAAGCGAACGTATCCCAAGAAGAAGATGTAAAGCGTATGATGAAAGAAGTTGTAGACACATTTGGTCAAATCGATATTCTCGTCAATAACGCAGGCATCACGCGCGACAACTTGCTTATGCGAATGAAGGAAGAAGACTTTGATGAAGTCATTGATACGAATCTGAAAGGTGTCTTCTTAACATCTAAAGCCGTTGCTCGTCCGATGATGAAAGCGAAAGGCGGCCGAATTATCAACATTGCTTCTGTTGTGGGTGTGAGCGGAAACGCAGGTCAAGCGAACTATGTTGCTGCAAAGGCAGGCGTAATTGGACTTACGAAGACGACTGCGAAAGAACTTGCTTCTAAGAACATCCTTGTGAACGCGGTCGCTCCTGGATTTATTGAAACGGACATGACGGATGCACTTACAGAAGAGCAACGTGATGGCATGAAGTCAATGATTCCACTTGACCGCTTAGGCAATGGAGAAGATATTGCGAAAGTTGTTCGATTCCTAGCATCAGATGACGCTAGTTACATGACTGGACAAACCCTTCACGTGGATGGCGGAATGGTTATGTAGCGCCATTCTCCCATATGAGAAAAGGTTTAAAAATTGCGGATATTCTCTAGTTTTTTTAAATTATATCCTCTATAATACTTGAAGGGAGGTGAACAAGAATGGCAGACGTATTTGATCGAGTAAAAAATATCATCGTAGACCGTCTTGATGTAGATGAATCAAAAGTTACCATGGAAGCTTCTTTTAAAGATGACCTAGAGGCTGACTCCCTAGATGTTGTTGAACTTGTTATGGAACTTGAAGATGAATTTGACATGGAAATCTCTGACGAGCAAGCAGAGAATATCAACACGGTTGGAGATGCTGTTAACTACATAAACAGCCAACAATAATATAGATGTTGAAAGTCTCGCTTCGGCGAGGCTTTCTCTGTATTGGAAACCAACTGTGATTTTTAAATGAGATAGGTGGCATGAAAATAGTGGACTTCTCTATGTTTCAAGATAATATCCGCGTTCAGTTTCATAACGAAGCGCTGTTAAAGCAAGCCTTTACACACTCTTCGTATGTGAATGAACACCGCAAAAAAAACTTTGAAGACAACGAACGTCTCGAATTTCTAGGAGACGCTGTGTTAGAATTGGCCATCTCTCAATATCTATACAGAAAACACCCTGAAATGAGTGAGGGAGAGTTGACGAAGTTCCGCGCATCAGTGGTCTGTGAGGTGTCCCTTGTTCGTTTCGCTAACGATTTATCATTTAGTGACTTGATTCTGTTAGGGAAAGGTGAAGAAATGACAGGTGGTCGTGAGCGTCCGGCGTTATTAGCAGACGTGTTTGAAGCCTTTATTGGCGCGCTCTATTTAGACCAAGGCTTTGAATCTGTTATTGCTTTCTTAGAAGAGCACGTGTATCCGAAGATTAAGAAAGGTGCGTTCAACCACGCGATGGATTATAAGAGTCAATTGCAAGAAGTGGTACAGCGCATTCGCAATGGAAATATTGAATATCGGATCGTTGAAGAGAAAGGGCCAGCGCATAACCGCGAGTTTGTTTCTCATGTGTACATTGGAGATGAACTAGGTGGAATTGGGATTGGTCGAACGAAGAAGGACGCTGAACAAAAGGCGGCCAAGAAGGCGCTTGTTCAGTGGGCTGGAGAAGAAGTGGAAGAATAATAGAGAAAGGGCAGCTCATGTAGAGCTGCCCTTTTTCATCGTTATGATTTACGGTATTTACCCAATTCGCCTACAACAGCTTGAATTTCAGACACGCTTAGCTGTCCTTTCATCTGAACCATGTCATATAGGTCTTTAATTTGGTCGTAATAGCGGATGTCATAATCCTCTGCGTCCATAATGGAACGATTCACGACTTGAAGGTCTTCAGCCAGGCCGTTAATGACAAACGCTAGATTTTCTTGTGTTGCTTCACTTAAATTCATGATTCCACTCCTCATCTCAATCAATGCTTGCTTCTATGACACCTTACTTTATGATAAAATATATGAGTTGAATTGAAAACACTACTTCTTAAGAAACAAGTACATAGGAGGAAAAAAACATGTTCCTCAAACGATTAGATACAATAGGATTTAAATCATTTGCTGAACGAATTTCCGTTGACTTCGTACCTGGCGTAACCGCTGTAGTTGGTCCGAATGGAAGCGGTAAAAGTAATATTACCGACGCAATCCGTTGGGTACTAGGGGAACAATCCGCTAAGTCCCTTCGAGGTGCGAAGATGGAAGACGTCATCTTCTCAGGAAGTGACACGAGAAAAATGCTAAACTTCGCGGAAGTTTCGCTTACATTAGATAATGAAGATCATACCCTACCTATCGAATATGGGGAAGTGAACATTACAAGACGTGTCTACAGATCTGGCGATAGCGAGTATTACATCAACAAGCAGTCCTGTAGACTGAAGGACATCGTTGAATTATTTATTGACTCTGGCCTTGGCCGTGAGGCTTTCTCAATTATCTCACAAGGGAAAGTCGAAGAGATTTTAAGCTCTAAGGCTGAAGAACGTCGCGTCATCTTTGAAGAGGCTGCTGGCGTGTTGAAATATAAACAACGAAAGAAAAAAGCCGAACAAAAATTAACAGAGACTGAAGATAATCTAAATCGCGTTGAAGATATTATCTATGAAATTGACAATCAGCTTGAACCACTAAAGGAACAAGCTGCGATGGCGAAAGATTATCTCGAGAAGAAGGATGAACTGGAGAAGCATGAAGTTTCCCTTCTTGTATCTGAAATCCAGTCCATTCATGAAGAATGGAATACACTCTTAAAGCAACTCGAGACGGAGAAAGACAAAGAAGTTGAGTATAGTACGTTTATTCAGAATAAAGAGGCTCTTATTGAGTCAGAGCGAGCAGAAATGCAAACGCTTGATGAATCGATTGAAGACCTTCAAGAATCCCTCCTTCAACTCACACAAGAATTAGAGAGTCTTGAGGGGAAGAAAGAGCTCTTTAATGAACGCCACAAGCACTATTCTGAGAATAAATCAAAGCTTGAGAACGAAGTAGAGCGCCTCCGTGCCCAGCATAAATCCCTCTTGCAACAATCAGAGACAGAAGAGGCGCGACTCACGGAGTGGAAGAATAAGCATGAAGAAACCACAACACATCTTGAGGAGAAGCGAAACGAGCTTCTGGCATTAGATGTCAACAGTGAAGAGCGATTAGAAGAGCTTAGAGGCGAGTATATTGAATTATTAAACAATCAAGCAGCGAAGCGGAACGAAAAGCAATCTGTTGAACAACAGCTTGAGCAACTTAAGCAGAAGCTTGCTCGTCTACAGGAGAAATTTCAGGGCTATCTAACTGAACGACAAACGTATACAGATGAGAAGGAAGCAAAACAACAAGACCTAAAAGCTCGGGAAGATGAGCGTAAACGCTTAGAACACGAAGTTGAATCCTTGAACAAGGACCTACGCTCGAAGAAAGAAGAGTATGAGAAGCAAGAATCGAAGCTTTATGAAGGTTATCAGTACGTACAAAAGCTACGCTCTAAGAAAGAAATGCTTGAAGAGATGAAAGAAGACTTCGCAGGATTCTTCCAAGGGGTTAAAGAAGTCTTAAAGGCCCGTGAACAAGAGCAACTTCACGGAATCCATGGAGCTGTTGCAGAACTCATCGATATTCCAAATGACTACATGACGGCAATTGAAACTGCCCTTGGAGCCCAAGCTCAGCATGTGGTAACGAAGGATGAGGGAAGTGCTCGTGAAGCAATTAATTGGTTGAAGCGGAACAATAGTGGCCGGGCTACGTTCCTTCCTCTTCCTACCATTCAACCGAAGTCCGTGCCTTACGATAAACGTAATCTGATCGAACACCATGAAGGATTCGTTGGCGTGGCATCGGATCTTGTTCATGTAGATTCTACATTTGGTAAAGCAGTGCAACACCTTCTTGGAAATACGATTATTGCGAAGTCATTGAAGGCTGCGAACGAAATGGCGGCTAGTGTTCAGCGTCGCTTCCGATTTGTGACGCTTGAGGGTGACGTTGTGAATCCTGGTGGTTCTATGACTGGTGGGGCCCAGAAGAAACAGAACCAATCTCTATTTACTAGAGATAAAGAGTTAAAGGAACTAACAGAGAAACTAACAACCTTTGAACAAAAAGCAACTGTGTTTGAAACTAAAGTAAAACAACTGAAGGCTGAAATCCTAGACAAAGAGCAACAAAGTACAAAGCTACACGAACAATTGCAAGATAGTCGTGCTTCAGAACAATCTGAGAAGGCAGCCCTTAGGGAAATTGAAATTCAACAACAAAATATTAACGATCATCTGCATTTATATGACCAAGACAAAGCGCAATATGAGAAAGAGATTGCGGATTTAATCAATCGAAACAATGAGCTACATCAAGAACTTGAAGCGGTAGAAGGACAACTATCGACCATTCAAACAACCATTGACGAGCTGTCGGTTCAGCAAACTTCAAAGCGTACGAGTCAAGAAGAGCTGAATCAAGCCATTCAAGAGCTCCAGGTCAAGCAAGCAGAAGAACAAACGACGATACGAAATCAATATGAAAAGTATGCCTCGTTAACTGACCAACTAGCAGCGGTGAATGACGCTTTACAACTACAACAGAACGAACTAGACACACTCCATGAATTAAATACAAGTGGGGAAACAGAAGCGGACATTCAAGAGAAAGTAGACCAAAAACGAAAGCAAAAAGAGACGAACAACAGTCTCATTCGAGCGCGTCGTGATGACCGAGCTACTCGTTCAGAACGCGTAGCGGACGTAGAGCGAGAATTGAAAGAAGCCAAACGCAATCATGCATCGCTTACGCAGTCCATTCAAGATAAAGAAGTTCAGGCGACTCGTCATGATGTAGAGCTTGATAATCGCTTGCAGCAGTTGAGTGCAGATTACAACCTTTCCTTCGAAAGAGCGAAAGAAACGTATCCGGAAACGACCGACCTGGAAGCGACCAGAACGCGTGTTAAGCTGATTCGTAAAGGGATCGAGGAACTTGGTACTGTAAACATCGGAGCCATTGATGAGTTCGAACGTATAGAAGAGCGTCATAATTTCTTAACTGAACAACAGACAGATTTGCTAGATGCGAAATCAACGTTAACAGAGACCATCTCAGAGATGGATGTGGAGATGGAGCGTCGTTTCTCGACTACGTTCTTCCAAATCAAAGACGAATTTCAACTTGTATTCCGGGAGCTCTTCGGAGGGGGACAGGCAGACCTTCAGTTGACAAACCCTCAAGATTTACTGAATACGGGAATAGAAATTGTTGCCCAGCCTCCAGGGAAGAAACTTCAGAATTTAGGTCTTCTATCTGGTGGAGAGCGGGCGTTGACTGCCATTGCTCTGTTGTTCTCCATCTTGCGAGTAAGACCTGTACCGTTCTGCGTGCTTGATGAAGTGGAAGCTGCCTTGGATGAGGCGAACGTAACCAGGTTCGCCAAATACTTGAAAGAATTTAGTGAAAACACTCAGTTTATCGTCATCACACACCGTAAAGGAACGATGGAAGAAGCGGACGTGCTATACGGGGTTACAATGCAAGAGTCAGGTGTATCCCGTCTTGTTTCCGTGCGACTAGAGGAATCCAAACAACTAATTAATGGTCGATAGAGAGGAAGGATTAGATGAGTTTTTTCAAGAAATTGAAGGATAAGTTCACAAAGCAAGAGGAGACCGTAGAAGAATCGCAAGCCTTAGAACATAAAGACGAGTCTAATGAGTCTAATGAGACAGAGGAGTCAGCTGAAGCTGAAACAGTAGAGGATTCAAGTGAAGACAATGCCGAAGCCGTTACAGCGGTGGAAGAATCGGAATCCGACGAGGAACCTTCGATACAATCTGTTGAAGAGACGCAGCCTGAACTTCTGCCTGAAGAGAAAAAAGAAAGTATTGCAGACAAGTTTAAAAAAGGTCTGTCTAAAACACGGAACAACTTCTCTTCCAAAGTAAATGACTTAGTAGCGAAATACCGCAAAGTCGATGAGGACTTCTTCGAAGAACTAGAAGAAATTCTAATTGGCGCAGACGTAGGCGTGAATACCGTGATGGAGCTTATTGAAGAGCTTGAAATGGAAGTAAAGCGTCGAAATATTAAAGATACCTCTGAAATGAGGGAAGTCATCTCTGAGAAACTTGTTGAGATCTATCAAGGTGACGAAAATGAAGGTGTTCAAGAATTAAACGTGAACAATGACGGATTATCTGTTGTCTTATTTGTTGGTGTTAATGGAGTCGGGAAGACGACGACAATCGGAAAGATGGCTCACCGCTTGAAGCAAGAAGGCAAGACGGTCATGTTAGCCGCAGGAGACACGTTCCGTGCAGGAGCCATTGAACAACTTGAAGTATGGGGTGAACGCGTAGGCGTCGATGTGATTAAACATAGCGCTGGAAGTGACCCAGCAGCAGTCGTATATGATGCCGTTCAAGCTGCTAAAGCGCGTGGTGTTGACGTGTTACTGTGTGATACGGCTGGACGTCTGCAAAATAAAGTCAATCTGATGAATGAGCTATCTAAGGTGAAAAAGGTTATTTCACGAGAAGTCCCGGATGCCCCGCATGATGTCATGCTTGTTCTTGATGCGACGACTGGACAGAATGCCATGAGTCAGGCGAAGACGTTTAGTGAGACGACAGATGTAACGGGAATTGTCTTAACGAAACTCGATGGTACAGCGAAGGGTGGAATTGTCCTCGCCATTCGAAACGAATTGAATATTCCAGTGAAATACGTAGGGTTAGGGGAGAAAATGACGGACCTACAAACGTTTGACCCTGATGCCTTTGTGTACGGACTTTTTGCTGATATGCTAGAAGAAACGGAAGAAGCGTAAAAATCCCGGTGAAACCTTGACAGATACCGTATGTTTTCGATAATATTTGTATATGTAAAGGCATTTCACTTAACAAGGAGTGCTTGCTTTGCTTGAAAAGACAACTCGGATGAACTATCTATTCGATTTTTATCAAGAATTGTTAACGGATAAACAACGTAGTTACATGGAGCTCTATTACCTCGAAGATTACTCGCTAGGTGAGATCTCAGAGGCCTTTGAAGTCAGTCGTCAGGCCGTCTATGACAACATTAGACGAACTGAGAACATGATTGAAGAGTATGAAGAGAAGCTCCACTTATACGAGCGTTTTCAAGAGCGACAGAGCTTGCTGAAACAGTTGAAAGAATCCATTCGAAAAGGTTCCACTGACGCAATTCAGCTCGTGGAAACCTTGGAGAATTTAGATTAGGAGGGCGGCTGTATGGCATTTGAAGGATTAGCCGACCGACTGCAGAATACGATCCAAAAGATTAAAGGTAAAGGAAAAGTCACAGAAGAAGACGTCAAAGCAATGACGCGTGAAATTCGATTAGCGCTTCTTGAGGCAGACGTTAACTTTAAAGTGGTGAAAGACTTTATCAAGCGCGTGAAAGAGCGTGCAGTTGGACAAGAAGTCATGAAGAGCTTAACCCCTGGCCAACAGGTCATTAAAGTGGTTAAGGAAGAATTGACTGAGTTAATGGGCGGAGAGCAAAGTAAAATTGCAACAGCGAATCGCCCTCCAACTGTAATCATGATGGTCGGTCTGCAAGGTGCAGGTAAAACGACGACAACCGGAAAGCTTGCAAATCATCTTCGTAAAGAACACAACCGAAAGCCACTGCTTGTTGCAGCGGACGTGTATCGTCCAGCAGCAATCAATCAGCTTGAAACGATTGGTAAGCAGTTGGATATACCGGTCTATTCTGAAGGGACAGAAGCGAACCCTGTTGACATCGCGAAACAGGCCATTGAAGAGGCGAAGGCCAATCATAATGATTATGTCATTATTGATACGGCTGGTCGTCTTCACGTGGACGAACATCTTATGGACGAACTTCAACAAATTCGTGATACCGTTCAACCTACGGAAACGTTCCTTGTTGTCGATTCGATGACAGGACAAGACGCCGTAAACGTTGCGGAGACGTTCAACAACCAACTGGATTTATCAGGAGTTGTCTTAACGAAACTTGATGGGGATACACGTGGTGGTGCAGCCCTCTCTATTAAGGCAGTTACAGACAAACCGATCAAGTTTGCTGGTATGGGAGAGAAAATGGATGCACTAGAGCCATTCCATCCTGAACGTATGGCGTCTCGAATTCTAGGCATGGGCGACGTTCTTACTCTGATTGAGAAAGCTCAATCAGAAGTGGATGAAGACCAAGCGAAGCAACTTGAACAAAAGATGAAAGATGCATCCTTTACACTTGATGACTTCTTGGAACAAATGGGACAAGTAAAGAAAATGGGGCCACTTGAAGACCTTATTTCGATGATTCCAGGTGCTGACAAGATGAAAGGGTTGAAGAACGCCCAATTTGATGATAAACAAATCACTCATGTTGAAGCGATTATTCAATCCATGACAAAGTACGAGCGTGAAAAGCCTGAAATCATGAACGCAAGCCGTAAGAAGCGGATTGCTAAAGGTTCTGGTCGCTCTGTGACGGAAGTCAATCGTCTTCTCAAGCAGTTTAATGACATGAAGAAGATGATGAAACAAATGACGAATCAAAAAGGCAAAAAAGGCAAAGGTATGAAGTTTCCGTTTATGTAATGGAAAAACACTTTACACAGTGAAATATCTTTGCTACAATCTAAACTTGTGAAAAGCAAAATAATTCGGAGGTGCTTATAAATGGCAGTAAAAATTCGCTTAAAGCGTATGGGTTCTAAACGTAACCCATTCTATCGTGTAGTAGTAGCAGATTCACGTTCTCCTCGTGACGGACGTTTCATTGAACAGATTGGTACGTACAACCCAATCGCTAACCCAACAGAGGTTAGTATCGACGAAGAGAAAGCTCTTCAGTGGATGACAGAAGGCGCGAAGCCATCTGACACAGTACGCAACCTATTCTCAACACAAGGCATCATGGAGAAATTCCACGCACAAAAAACTCAAAAGTAAAGCGGTGAACCATTAACATGGAAGCCCTCATTGAGACGATTGTCCGGCCATTAGTGGATTACCCAGAAGACATCAAGATCACGAAGCAGGAAGAGGCACAGAAAATTATGTACCAACTTCATTTGCATCAAGATGATGTTGGAAAGGTGATTGGAAAGCAAGGCCGTGTTGCCAAGTCTATTCGAACCCTCGTTTATGCCGCGGGTTCTAAATCGAATAAACGCATTTTCTTAGAGATTATGTAAGTAAAAGGGGAAGGGGCTAACCTTTCCCTTTTTTTTCAATGCGCTTGTATACAACCTTACGAACAGAAGTGACAGGTTTAGCTATTTAATAGAAACACACTGTTGTGTGAAGCCTTGTAAGGAAGTGAGCGAAGATCCTATGGAAATTATTCGAAAGATCCCAGTGAAGCAAGTATTAACAGAAGCAAGTAAAGAGAAGATGCAGCATCAGTTTCATCGAGAATGGAAGCAACTTGACCAAGAATGTCAGCAGTTGTCCTTTGAAAAGCGCCGCATTGAAAGTAAACAAAATGTCTCTCGTGAAGAAGTTTCAAAGCGATTTCAGAAAGAACTCGACCGCCGGAAAGAAAAAATGCGTTGGGTTGAATATCAGCTTGAACAACTAGACATTCTACCACTGGGTAGTGAGCTTACGGACAGTGAGGTTGAGACGGTCGTGACCGTCGAAATCGGGAGTAACTGGGAAGACATAATGAGTGAAGGTGCCATTGTCGTTGAAGACGGAAAGGTAATTCGTATCGATCGGTAGGTGATAAAGATGGAATCATCTCTATATACAATTGGGAAAGTAGTTAACACCCATGGAGTGCGAGGGGAAGTGCGTGTCATCCAAGTAACAGACTTTGAAGACCGCTTCGAGCCAGGGAACGTGGTATACTTCATCTCGCCAGACGGTGGGAAGCCACAAACATTAACAATTCGCACACATCGTACACACAAGAACTTTCAGCTCGTGTCATTTGAAGACTATCCTTCGTTAAATGATGTTGAGCCTATGAAAGGCGGAGAACTTGCTATTTCAGAGGAGCAACAAGGCGAACTTTCGGAAGGTGAATTTTATTACCATGAAATTATCGGTTGTGAAGTACATACAACATCCGGTGAGCATATTGGTCAAATAAAAGAAATTCTCTCCCCAGGTGCCAATGATGTATGGGTTATTAAGCGTAAAGGGAAGAAGGATGCCCTCATCCCATACATTGAGCAAGTGGTGAAACAAATAAATGTGGACGAGAAGAAAGTCACGATTGAACCAATGGAAGGACTGTTAGACTAATGCATATCGATATTCTGACACTGTTTCCGGACATGTTTCAGGGCGTTATGAATACATCAATCCTGAAGCGTGCTCAGGATATGGGCGCCTTCAGCTATGAGACCGTGAATTTCAGGGATTATACAGAAAGCAAGCACAATAAAGTCGACGACACGCCCTATGGTGGTGGAGCTGGGATGGTGCTGTCTCCTCAACCTCTATTCGATGCAGTTGAAGCGGTGAAAGAGAAACGAACAGCTGAGAAATCCCCTAGAATCGTTCTGATGTGCCCACAAGGCGAACCTTACACCCAACAAAAGGCGGAGGAGCTAGCGAAGGAAGAGCACGTAATCTTCCTATGTGGCCATTACGAAGGGTATGATGAACGCATTCGTACCCATCTCGCTACAGATGAGATTTCAATTGGCGATTACGTATTAACAGGCGGAGAACTTGGGAGTATGGTGGTAATTGATAGTGTAGTTCGATTGTTGCCAGGCGTACTTGGTAATGAGGCATCTGCACCTGAGGACTCATTCTCAAGCGGTCTCCTTGAGCATCCTCACTACACGAAGCCTGCGAACTTTAGAGGGATAGAAGTGCCAGAAATACTACGCTCAGGTAACCATGCGAAGATTGATGAATGGAGACATCAGCAATCGCTGAAGCGAACGTATGACAGGCGTCCGGACCTCTTGTCGAGCTATGAGTTAAGTGACAAGGAAAAACAGTGGATTCATTCATGGGAAAATGGTGAATGATATTGCGAACAGTGTACCATTATGGTATATTATAACTTGTGCTTAAGACATACTTAAGCTAATAATACGGTGTTCCGCTGTCAGGATTGTTCCAGACATGAGCATTTGTGGAGAAGGAGTGTGAATAAGATGCAAAATCTTATCAATCAAGTAACACAAGATCAACTTAAAACTGATCTTCCTAAATTCAAAGCCGGTGACACGGTCAAAGTACACGTTAAAGTTGTAGAGGGTAACCGTGAGCGTATCCAGGTATTTGAAGGTGTTGTCATCAAACGTCGTGGCGGCGGAATCAGCGAAACATTCACTGTCCGTAAGATTTCTTTCGGAATCGGTGTTGAGCGTACATTCCCTGTACATTCCCCACGTCTAGATAAGATCGAAGTTGTTCGTCGTGGTAAAGTACGTCGTGCGAAACTTTACTACCTACGTAACCTACGTGGTAAAGCTGCGCGTATTAAAGAACTTCGCTAATTGCAATGTGTTCAGGAGAGGAGCTTGATATTTGTCAGGCTCCTTTTTTGAATTATACATACTGTCTTGGAGGATGGTCACATGGCGCGGAAGAAGCAAGAATGGTTTGACTGGATCAAGGCGATCGGCATAGCGGCTCTCCTTGCAATCGTCATCCGTATGTTTGTGTTTGCTCCAATTGTGGTGGATGGACCATCCATGCTTCCTACGTTGGAAAATGGCGATCACATGATTGTAAATAAATTAAGTTATACATTCGGAGACCCTGAACGATTTGATGTTGTGGTGTTCCACGCAACAGAGAACAAAGACTATATTAAACGCGTGATTGGGCTTCCGGGTGAACACGTGGAATATGTAGAAGATACACTATATGTAAATGGACAGGCCGTGAATGAGCCTTACATTTCCGAACAAATAAACGCCCTTCCTAAAGGCAATAAGTATACGTTTGACTTTAATCTCGAGGAGTTACCGGGAGGATATGAAGAAATCCCTGATGGTCATGTCCTTGTGCTAGGCGATAATCGTGGAAACTCAACAGATAGTCGCATGCTTGGGCTCATTGAAGTAGAAGAGCTCGTAGGGGAAACGAGTTTTACTTATTGGCCACTTGGGCGAATTGGAATTCATTAAACTAGAAGGTGATGACCATGACGATACAATGGTTTCCTGGACACATGGCGAAAGCCAAGCGTGAAGTACAGGAAAAGTTAAAACTCGTAGACTTTGTAATTGAACTGGTAGACGCAAGAGCTCCCTATTCATCACAAAATCCGATGCTCCATGAAGTTCTACAACAGAAATCTAAAATGGTTCTGTTAATGAAGAAAGATTTAGCGGATGAAGCGCGTACGGCTGAATGGATAGACTGGTACAAGGACCAAGGCATAGAAGCGGTTCCGGTCGATGTTCAACAGCCAAACGATATTCAAAATGTGATTGCTACAGCTAAAGCATTAGGCGAAGAGAAGCTTGAGCGGATGAGAAAGAAAGGAATCAGACCGCGAGCATCCCGTGCTATGATTATCGGAATTCCGAATGTCGGGAAATCCACCTTAATCAACCGTCTTGCGAAGAAGAAGATTGCCAAGACAGGAGATAAACCAGGGGTCACAAAGAATCAGCAATGGATCAAGGTGAAGAAAGACTTCGAGCTTCTTGATACACCAGGAATTCTTTGGCCAAAGTTTGAGAGCCAGGAAGTTGGGTATCGACTAGCTACCATTGGAACAATTAAAGACCAAATCCTTCCGTTTGAGGATGTGGCAGCAAGGTTGATCCAATACATGCAAGCCTATTACCCGGTTGTTCTCAACGAGCGCTTTGGTGTTAGTGCCGACCAGGATGATATGGGCGAGATTTTCGAGATCATTGGACGGAAACGGGGTTGTCTTGAAAGTGGCGGACGAGTCAATTTTGAGAAGGTTGCTGACGTTGTCATTCATGATATGCGTTCAGGCAAATTGGGACGCATGACTATGGAAACCCCTCATATGATCGATTTACAATAAAGGTATCCGACTCGGGTACCTTTATTTTTTCGTAGTAAGACCGATATAAAGGACAAGGAGTTAAGTCAATGAAACAAACTATTCAACAAATTAAAGAGCGGCTTAATGGGGAAGACCTTACGACTGAAGAGGTAGAACTTTATCGTCAAGATACGAGAAAAGGCGTCCAAAAAGCCGTCGTACAATATGAGAAACGCGTTCAAGAGTTTGTTCGTTTAGAAGAACAGTTCTACGAAATGAAGCAGTTTGAGCGTAAACATCAACAATCTGGCTATACGTACATAGCTGGAATTGACGAAGCAGGAAGAGGTCCTCTAGCTGGTCCTGTTGTGGCTGGAGCGGTCATTTTACCTGATGATTTTTATTTACCAGGTTTAAATGATTCGAAACAGTTGTCAGAGGCAAAGCGAGAGTATTATTTCGACTATATCAATGAACATGCATGTGCAACAGGTGTTGGAGTAGTGTCGAGTAAGGAAATTGATGAATGGAATATCTATGAAGCAACGAAAGTCGCCATGATGCGCGCAATTGGAGAATTGGAAGTAGCACCAGATATGCTTCTCATTGATGCGATGAAGCTACCAGAGGCCAACCTCCCTTACGAAGCTATAACGAAAGGGGATGCACGAAGTGTTTCCATTGCGGCTGCGAGTGTAATTGCTAAAGTCACAAGAGATCGCTACATGAAGAAACTTGGTGAGCAATATCCAGACTATCAGTTCGAGAAGAACATGGGCTATGGCACAAAAGCTCATTTGGAAGCGATAGAGCGTGTGGGGACACTTCAAGAACATCGTCATACCTTTGCCCCAATCAAGCGTACAGGAGCGTTCTAAGAGGAGGAGAAACAATGATTAGTAAGACGGCTGCTCAAGTCATGGAGGCCTTAAGGCCAGCTCAGACCCAGTCTAAACCACTCATGAACTTAAAAACAGGTCAATTTATTGAGGCGAAGGTTGTTAAATTGTACCCTGGACAACGGGCTGACATCATGGTTGGAACAGAGCGCCTTCATGCTCAGCTTGAGGCAGCGTTAGACGTTCAGAAACGCTACCTTTTTCAAGTGAAACAAGACGCACCAACACCTCAGCTGAACGTCATTACGTCAACATCCGCTGCCTCCCCTGCGAAAGAGTTGCTTCAACAGCTTCACACGACGTCTAGCGCGCGGAAAGAACAGTTTGTCCAAACGTTATTAAACCATCAAGTCCCAATAAATGCTAAAGAGGTGAATAGAGCCTTAACCATCCTCGACCAGGAAGGCTTTACAGCAAAGGGGAAAGAAGCAATGACTACGCTGTTGACTCGAAAACTCCCTGTCACAGAAGGGGTATTTCAAGCTCTGCTTACAAGAGTGAAAGGGGAAGGAGCCACTCCTTCTATGACCTCACAAGTTCAACAGCTCCATTCCTCATCTAGCCAACCCTTACAACAATTGCTTCACCAACTTTCCGGACGCACGACCCACGAAATTCCTCGTGTAGTGACTGCTGCGTTAACTGGTACTCATTCGGATGAGGCTCTTTCACTATTGCAAAAGGTCAATTTAATTCCGAAAGAAGGCGGACGAGAAGCTGTAAAATCTTACGTGCAACACCTTAGTCGCAACGTAGAAAGTGGAAATCAAATCTCTGCTGTGATGAAGGAGGCTGTGAGTAAGCAACTTCCTTTTACGAACAAAGGGAGTCAGCAACTCGCATTGTGGGCTAATGGGGTCGAGCGTTTACAAGAGAACACTTCTTCTTCTCTGAAAGAAGGCATGATTAAATTAACCAATGTATTGCTCCAACCGAGCACGTTAATGAAGCTTGAAGGGGCATTCCCTTCTGTTCCGGTACGTGAGAACTTAACAACCTTAGCGAAGGCGCTACAGAATGAAACGCCTCTACAGGAATCGGTACGCACTGAACTTGTTCAATTTGGACGCGCTCTACGGAATGAGCTTTCCGAACAATTAACAAAGCAAGAGATCAAATTAGCCTTACAATGGATTGCATCAGCAGAATCTTCTGCACCACTTGGTAAGGAAGGGGCTTTGGCTAAGTTGAAGTCCGCGTTTTTATTCAGTGGGTTCGACCATGAATTTGAAGCTTCAAAAGCAACAGACCCTATGAAAGCACCTCAAGCAGATTCTTCTGTGAAAGCTGCTCTTCTTTATGCACTCCAAGAGAATGGGGGAGCTAACGGGGAGCGTATCCAGTCTTTACTTCATCAAGTAACAGGTATGCAACTTTCTCTACAAGAACAGCATGTATCTACTCATATGCACGTTCAGTTCCCAGGGGAGTGGTTAGGGTTAACAGAAGACGTGGAGTTTGATGTTGAGGGACGGAAGAAAGAAGATGGAACAATTGATCCCGATTATTGCCACATTCTGTTCTATTTGCATCTTGATCAACTGAAAGAGACCGTTGTGGATATGCACGTACAAAATCGAACAGTTCGTTTGAATATATACGTGTCAAACGAAGCTCCATCTCAACAGATAGAGCCGCTTAAAGAGACGCTGAAAAATGGTCTTCATGACCTCGGTTATACGTTGTCTGGAGTTCTCATCAAGCCGGTTGAATCGAGTGCAGAAGCAGCAGGGCGTCAAGAACAAAAGAGACCATTTGCAAAGAGAGAAGGAGGACTCGATTTTCGCATATGAGGGATGAGAAGAGAAAATCAGCAGTAGCTCTGAATTATGAGGAAGGCACGGACGCGCCTAAAGTGGTTGCAAAGGGACATGGGCATGTAGCAGACTCTATTTTAGAACGAGCGAATGCTCATCATGTTCCTATTCAAGAAGATGCCTCCTTAGTCGAATTGCTGAGTCAATTGGATATTAATGAAACAATCCCCGAGGAACTTTATCAAGCGGTAGCTGAAGTATTTGCCTTCGTCTATCGCTTAGACAAAGGAGCAAAGTAAAATTTATATATAGAATAAGCCCCGCAATGTGGGGCTCTTTTCTTAACTATTTGAAGATTTTCTTTATTCTTAATAACAATTTGTGGACAATTCTTCACAATCTTTTATACAATGGTCATGCAGTGACAAAATGATGGGAGGATGAAACATGAACATTCATGAGTATCAGGGGAAAGAAGTGTTACGTAGCTACAATGTAGCGGTGCCGAATGGTAAAGTGGCCTATTCCGTTGACGAAGCTGTCGAGGCAGCGAAGGGGTTAGGTTCTGATGTAACCGTAGTAAAAGCGCAAATTCACGCAGGTGGCCGTGGGAAAGCAGGCGGCGTAAAGATTGCAAAGAGCCTTGATGATGTACGTACATATGCGGACGAGTTGCTTGGGAGTACTCTAGTAACCCATCAAACAGGTCCTGAAGGGAAAGAAGTTAAGCGCTTACTCATAGAGGAAGGTTGCGATATTCAGAAAGAATATTACATCGGTCTTGTTCTTGACCGTGCTACCTCCCGCGTAACGATGATGGGGTCTGAAGAAGGTGGTACTGAAATTGAAGAAGTGGCTGCTGCAACCCCGGAGAAAATATTTAGAGAGGTCGTCGATCCGGTTGTAGGACTAACTCCGTTCCAAGCAAGAAGACTGGCATTCAATATGAATATACCAGATGCGCTTCTAGGGAAAGCGGTTAAATTTATGCTCGGACTCTACGATGTATTCGTTGAGAAAGACTGCTCCATCGCGGAAATCAACCCGCTCGTTACAACAGGTGATGGACAAGTCATGGCGCTTGATGCGAAATTGAACTTTGATGATAACGCTTTATATCGCCAGAAGGAGATTGCTGACCTTCGTGACCTAGACGAAGAAGATACGAAGGAAATTGAAGCTTCAAAGTATGACCTAAGTTACATCGCGCTAGATGGAAATATTGGTTGTATGGTAAATGGGGCAGGTCTTGCTATGGCAACTATGGACACGATTAAGCACTATGGCGGAGAACCCGCGAACTTCCTTGATGTAGGGGGAGGCGCAACGACTGAGAAAGTAACTGAAGCCTTTAAAATTATTTTATCTGATTCAAGCGTGAAGGGAATCCTCGTAAATATATTCGGAGGAATCATGCGTTGTGATGTAATTGCTGAAGGAGTTGTCGAGGCTACTAAACAAGTAGGCTTAGAGATTCCACTTGTTGTTCGTCTAGAAGGTACAAACGTACAACAGGGGAAAGAAATACTAGATTCATCAGGCTTAAATATTGAATCCTCTGAATCTATGGCAGAAGCAGCTCAAAAAATTGTTGAATTAGTAAAATAAGAAAGGGCGGACAAAAATGAGTATTTATATTAACAAAGACACAAAAGTCATTGTACAAGGAATTACTGGGTCTACAGCCCTTTTCCATACAAAGCAAATGCTTGAGTACGGCACCCAAATCGTAGGCGGCGTAACGCCGAAGAAGGGTGGAACAGAAGTTGAGGGAGTACCTGTATTTAATACGGTTGCAGAAGCAGCTGAAGCAACAGGTGCAACCGTTTCAGTCATCTACGTGCCTGCAGCGTTTGCAGCAGATGCGATTATGGAAGCGGTCGATGCTGAATTAGATCTTGCAATCTGTATTACTGAACACATTCCTGTTCTAGATATGGTAAAGGTTCGTCGCTATATGGAAGGCAAGAAGACACGTCTTGTAGGTCCGAACTGCCCAGGTGTCATTACGCCTGAAGAGTGTAAGATTGGCATTATGCCTGGCTATATCCACAAGAAAGGGCATATTGGTGTTGTCTCTAGAAGTGGAACATTAACGTATGAAGCCGTGCATCAGTTATCTGAGGCGGGAATTGGTCAGTCTACTGCTGTTGGAATTGGTGGAGACCCTGTAAATGGAACAAACTTTATCGACGTTCTTCAAGCGTTCCAAGACGACCCAGATACGTATGGTGTGATTATGATTGGTGAAATAGGTGGTACAGCTGAGGAAGAGGCTGCTCAATTTGTGAAAGAAAACATGACGAAACCTGTCGTAGGGTTTATTGGTGGTCGAACTGCCCCTCCCGGTAAACGTATGGGGCATGCCGGTGCAATTATTTCAGGCGGTAAAGGGACTGCAGAAGAGAAAATCAGCGTCATGAATGAATGTGGTATTGAAGTAGCGGACACCCCGGCAGTCATGGGTGAAACGTTAATTAATGTACTGAAAGAAAATAATCTATACGACAAATGCAAAACTCATTAAATTCTTTCCTATAAAGAAGCCTTTGTGTTTACAAGGGCTTCTTTACTACTATCTACTAAAATGATGATGTAAGAGATGAAGAGAGAAGGTTGATCGATGACTACTGCTTTTGCTCTCCGCTTGGCACACCTCCACGCTATTTTATATCGTAGACGTCCGCTCATTAGAACCATCCTTAATCAAAATCCTTCATTATTAAGGTTGTATGAGACTAGTAGAAGAGAATGGGTAAATGACTATGGAATCCATGCAAAGGTCGCTGATTTACTCTTCCAACAGTTGCATAACCCTGAGCTCTACTATCAGGTGCTGAAAGATGTGCGTGCCTATACTTTTATCCATGAAGGAGAAGACCGCTATCCACACCTACTTCGCCAAATTCCAGATGCCCCGCCTGTGTTATACGCGATGGGAGATGTGACCTTGTTAAAGTACCATCCTTCATTAAGTATAGTAGGAACACGAACACCATCGAACATGGCCTCTAGAAAACTCGATACGGTGCTGCTTCCTCTTGCTAAAGAGAAATGGTTATTTGTAAGTGGAATGGCTAGAGGAATTGATCGTATGGTCCACGAAATGGCCATTGAGAACAACACAAGCACGATTGGAGTACTTGCATTTGGTCTCAATCACTGCTATCCTCATGAAAATTGGACCTTGCAGAAATTTATAGGGGAAAATCATTTATTGTTAAGTGAATACCCTCCCTCAATCCCTCCTGAGAAGTGGCACTTTCCAGAGAGAAATCGAATCATAAGTGGTTTAACCTATGGTACGCTCGTAGTGGAAGCGAGAAATAAAAGCGGCTCATTAATTACTGCTGACCAAGCATTAGAGCAGAATCGTGAAGTATTTGCGATTCCGGGAGAAATTTGGAGCGAGCAATGTGCAGGTTGTTTAGCGCTCATTCAGCAAGGCGCGAAGATGGTGCAAAAGCCTCAGCACATCATAGAAGATTGGAAAATCATGTAGGAAAGATAAAGTCGATAGATGTCGCAAATTCTTTTTGTTCCTTTGGTTAAATCCTCCAAATGTAAAATTGGCGTTTGACAAAGCGCAAAGATGTATTTAATAATAGGGAAGATTTTAAAAGTGTATAAACGTTTTCATAATACAGTAGATTTACCTCATGTCTGGAGGATTGTTTATGGCAGATTACCTCGTAATCGTGGAATCACCCGCAAAAGCAAAAACAATTGAAAAATATTTAGGAAAAAAATATGAAGTGAAAGCCTCTATGGGGCACGTAATTGACCTACCTAAGAGTCAAATGGGCGTAAATGTTGAAGATGAGTATGCGCCAAAATACATTACGATTCGCGGGAAAGGCCCCGTACTAAAAGAGATAAAGACAGCTGCGAAGAAAGCAAAACGCGTCTATCTCGCAGCCGACCCCGACCGTGAAGGGGAAGCCATTGCGTGGCATTTGGCGAATAGTCTTGGGATAGAGAACGACGCACAATGTCGAGTTGTCTTTAATGAAATTACGAAAGATGCAATTAAAGAATCGTTCAAGCACCCTAGAACTATAGATATGGATCTTGTTGATGCTCAGCAAGCGCGTCGTGTACTCGACCGTCTAGTTGGTTACAACATAAGTCCACTTCTCTGGAAAAAGGTGAAAAAGGGATTAAGTGCAGGGCGTGTACAATCTGTAGCCGTTAAATTAATCATGGACCGCGAAAATGAAATCAAGAACTTTAAGCCAGAAGAGTATTGGTCCATTGATGCGAATTTCTTACGAGACAAAGATTCCTTTGAAGGAGCCTTCTACGGCAGAAATGGGAAGAAGGAAAAACTTAGCACGAAAGAAGATGTCGATAAGATCTTGAATCAAGTCGAGGGCGATGAGTTTAACGTCGACAAAGTGAATAAGCGAGAACGACGTCGCAACCCAGCTGTTCCGTTCACAACGTCATCCTTACAACAAGAAGCAGCCCGAAAGTTAAACTTCAAAGCGAAGAAAACGATGATGCTTGCCCAACAATTATATGAAGGAATTGATTTAGGTAAGGAAGGGACAACGGGTCTGATTACTTATATGCGTACGGACTCGACTCGAATCTCAGAAACTGCTCAAACAGAAGCAGCTGGTTACATCAAAGATTTGTATGGAGAAACGTATTTGGGTGGGAAAGCGAAGCAAAAGAAAACCCAATCACAGAATGCGCAGGATGCACACGAAGCCGTACGTCCAACTTCTACACTTCGTACACCGAAAGAAATGAAAGACTTTCTATCACGTGACCAATACCGCTTGTATAAACTCATTTGGGAGCGATTTGTTGCAAGTCAAATGGCGCCGGCTGTCATGGATACGATGACGGTCCACCTTACCAACGAGGGCGTTGAATTTAGAGCGACAGGTTCCAAAGTGAAGTTTAAAGGGTTCATGAAGGTGTATGTCGAGGGAAATGATGACAACAAGAAAGAAGAAGACAAAATGTTGCCTCCTTTAGAGGAGGGGATGACAGTGAAGGCTGAAAGTATCAATCCGAACCAGCACTTCACTCAACCGCCACCGCGTTATACAGAAGCGCGATTAGTGAAAACGTTGGAAGAACTCGGCATTGGTCGCCCATCAACGTATGCGCCAACCCTAGATACGATTCAACGAAGAAACTATGTAACGCTTGATAACAAACGATTTGTCCCAACCGAACTTGGTGAGATTGTTATCCAGCAATTGCAGGAATACTTCCCAGAAATTATCAATGTTGACTTCACTGTCCAGATGGAAGAAGACCTCGACGCAGTAGAAGACGGGAAAACACAATGGGTCAAAGTTATCGATGAATTCTACACAGATTTCGAGAAACGTCTTGAGAAAGCTGAATCCGAAATGGAAGAAGTAGAAATTAAAGACGAGCCTGCCGGAATTACTTGTGAAGAGTGTGGCCATGAAATGGTATACAAGATGGGGAGATACGGAAAATTCTTAGCTTGCTCGAACTTCCCAGAATGTCGAAATACAAAGCCAATCCTTAAAGAGATCGGCGTGACCTGTCCTAAGTGTAAAGAAGGAAACATCGTGGAACGAAAATCGAAGAAGAAACGAACGTTCTACGGTTGTGACCGCTATCCAGAATGTGATTTCATTTCTTGGGATAAGCCGATTAGTCGTCCTTGTCCGAAATGTGAATCATTACTTGTAGAGAAGAAAGCCAAAAAGGGTACGCGTGTAGAATGTACAGAGTGTGACTACAAAGAAGATACCCAATCTTAAATGGAAAACTCTCACCAAATATGGTGGGAGTTTTTCATTTTTATCCCCTTAATCTAAAACATACATAATTTTATTATCAGTTTAATTGACACTGTACGTTCATCAAGCTATAATATGCCATTGGCAAGGTGGAATACTTGACACAAATACGCTCACTAAAGGATTTATAAAATGATTCCTTACATGAGTAAATATGTTCTCATCTTTTTCTGTGGTATGTGATATAGTTGTATCATATAAGATACAATTCAGAATTTTGTATCAATTTTGATTTGGGTGGATTGCACATTTAAAGTCACCTGTGTTACGATTTAAGCGCCTTATCGCGAGGTGAAGGATATGAACGCAATTTATCATAATATGGAACCATTTGTTCAATACTTACAAATTGAGAAGAATGCATCACCTTATACGATTCAGTACTACCAACAAGACATTTCGACATTTCATGCATTTTTAGAGAAGGAAGCGTTGCGTCATGTAGAAGAGATTGATGATGGTGTCATTCGTCTCTTTTTGACCGAGCTCTATGACATGAAGCAATCTAGGCGTACCGTGTCTAGGAAATTGTCAAGCTTACGTACGTTTTTTCGTTATTTGGAAAGGGAAGAGGTTGTATCGCGGAACCCCTTCGGTAGAATCTCCCTTCCTAAGCAGGATAAGAACATCCCTGATTTTCTATATCAAGAAGAGTTAGAGAAATTGTTTCATGCAAGCGATCTAACTACTCCTCTAGGGCAGCGGAACCAAGCCTTACTCGAAGTGTTGTATGGAACGGGCATTCGTGTTAGTGAATGTGAACAACTCACAATCGGTGACATTGACTTGCAACTCGGAACCATGCTCATCATGGGGAAAGGTCGTAAAGAACGATACGTACCGTTTGGCGACTTCGCGAAACACGCTCTTCAAAGGTTTATGGATTCCGGTAGAAAGGAACTACTAGACAAGAGTGGTGAAACGACCGATCGAGTATTTCTGAATCATCGTGGACGTCCAGTGACTTCTCGAGGAATACGCACCATCTTAAACAAAATGGTGGATGATGCTGCGTTAACTATTCATGTTCACCCTCATATGCTTAGACATTCATTTGCAACCCATCTATTGAATGAAGGAGCAGACATGAGGTCCGTTCAGGAATTGTTAGGACATGAGCATTTATCCTCCACGCAAATCTATACCCACGTAACGAAAGATTACTTGCAACAGATTTACCGAAACAGTCATCCAAGAGCCTAGATGCTCTTAATTTGAGGCGAGGTGTAACGATGGAACAACAATTTCACGCGACAACAATCTTTGCTGTACAGCACAATGGGCAAGCAGCAATGAGTGGCGACGGGCAAGTGACCTTTGGAAATGCCGTTGTCATGAAACATAAAGCGAAAAAAGTTCGTACGTTATATAGAGGGCAAGTACTAGCTGGCTTTGCAGGTTCAGTAGCCGACGCATTTACACTATTTGAGAAGTTCGAAGCGAAGTTAGAAGCCTTTGACGGGAATCTGGCACGTGCTTCTGTTGAACTTGCGAAAGAATGGCGTAGTGATAAAGTGTTACGAAAGCTTGAAGCCATGTTAATCGTGATGAACAAGAACGAAATGTTTCTTGTGTCAGGTACGGGTGAAGTCATAGAACCTGATGACGGTATCCTAGCCATTGGTTCTGGTGGGCACTATGCTTTAAGCGCAGGGCGTGCGCTAAAGCGGTATTCACCTGAAAAAACGGCAAAAGAAATCGCACAAGCATCTCTTGAAATAGCAGGAGAAATTTGCGTGTACACGAACGATCAAATTGTCCTTGAAGTACTCGAAGACTAGGGAGGTTCTTAAATGGCTGAAAATCTAACGCCAAGACAAATTGTTGAAAAGTTAGACCAATATATTATCGGACAGAAAGACGCGAAAAAAGCGGTATCTGTAGCACTGAGAAATCGACATCGTCGACTACAGCTTCCAGATGAAATGCGCGAAGAGATTGTACCGAAGAACATCTTAATGATTGGTCCAACTGGTGTCGGGAAAACGGAAATAGCAAGACGTCTAGCGAAACTTGTTGGTGCCCCATTTGTGAAAGTGGAGGCGACTAAGTTTACGGAAGTGGGCTACGTCGGTAGAGATGTAGAGTCTATGGTGAGAGATTTGACCGATACGGCCATTCGCCTCGTAAAAGAAGAGAAAATGGAAAGTGTCAAAGAACGCGCTGAACAATTAGCAAACGATAAGCTAGTTGAGTTAATTGTCCCGAAGAAGAAGAAACAGAACAATTTCAAAAACCCATTCGAGATGTTGTTTAATCAACAACAAGCTGAGAGTGACGATACGACAGAAGAAGACCAAAACATCGAACAAAGAAGAAAGCAAGTCGCCCACCAATTAGCAATGGGAGAGCTTGAGGACCAGGTCGTCACTGTAGAAGTAGACGAACAGCAGCCTTCCATGTTTGATATGCTTCAAGGCTCGGGTATGGAGCAAATGGGTATGAATATGCAAGATGCGTTTAGTCAATTCATGCCGAAGAAGTCGAAGAAGCGTAAGTTACCTGTTAAAGATGCTCGTAAAGTACTCACTCAACAAGAAGCATCGAAACTAATTGATATGGATGAAGTGTCACAAGAAGCCATTGAAAAGGTGGAACAGTCTGGTATGATCTTTATCGATGAAATTGATAAAGTAGCAGACCAGAACGAGCAATCAAGTGCAGGAGTATCGCGTGAAGGTGTGCAACGTGACATATTACCAATCGTAGAAGGTTCTACGGTTAGTACGAAATACGGCCCCGTCAAAACGGATCATATTCTATTTGTTGCTGCAGGTGCGTTCCATATGTCGAAGCCATCTGACTTAATCCCTGAACTTCAGGGACGATTCCCGATTCGGGTAGAGTTAGAGAAATTAACAGTTGAAGACTTTGTTAACATTCTCACAGAACCTTCCAACGCTTTATTGAAACAATACAAAGCAATGCTTGAGACGGAAGGTATAAATGTTGAATTTTCTGACGAAGCTGTAACTAGAATTGCTGAAGTAGCCTTTGAGGTCAATCAGGAAACGGATAATATAGGTGCAAGACGCCTGCACACAATACTTGAGAAACTACTAGAAGACCTGTCATTTGAAGCGCCAGATGTCACGATGGAGACGGTTGAGATTACAAAGGCCTATGTGGACGATAAGCTCTCTTCTATTGTGAAGAATCGCGATTTAAGTCAGTACATTCTATAATATAAGTGGCAATATAGGAGGATTTATATGAAATTATTAGACAGAGCACGCTCGATTAATGCGATGTTACAAAAGACAACAGGAAAATCGGTGAACTTCAATGATATGTCCAATACGTTACGTGATACGATTGGAGCGAACATCTTTATCGTAAGTCGTCGTGGTAAATTGCTTGGTTATTCCATCAAGCAAGAAATTGACAACGAGCGTATGAAAGCGATGCTTGACCAACGTCAATTCCCTGAAGAGTATACACAGCGTCTCTTCAACATCAATGAAACGACTGCGAACATTGATATTACAAGTGATTATACTGCGTTCCCTGTAGAGAACAAAGATTTGTTTGAGCAAGGACTAACTACGATTGTTCCAATCATTGGTGGAGGAGAGCGTCTTGGTACTTTAATCCTAAGCCGCTTATCTGATTCATTTAATGATGACGATTTGCTGTTAGCTGAATATGGTGCAACTGTAGTAGGTATGGAAATCCTACATGAGAAAACTGAGGAAATTGAGCTTGAGGCCCGCAGTAAAGCGGTTGTTCAAATGGCAATCAGCTCCCTTTCTTACAGTGAGCTTGAAGCAATAGAGCACATCTTTGAAGAGTTAGAAGGAGAAGAAGGGTTACTTGTGGCAAGTAAGATTGCCGATCGAGTAGGAATTACCCGTTCTGTGATTGTTAACGCTCTTCGTAAACTAGAGAGTGCTGGTGTAATTGAATCTCGTTCCCTAGGTATGAAAGGAACATACATCAAAGTATTAAACAACAAGTTTTTACTTGAGCTTAACAATATGAAGTTAAACTAATTAGTAGGAAAGTGACCCTCGCCTAATATGGCGGGGGTTATTTTTGTGGGTTGATATGGAATTGTAATTAATCTTTAACATTTTTTACATTAAAGGCATGTTTTTGTGTCGAATCATGTGTAATAATGTAATATACATAGCAACTGACGCCAAATATAGTCGAATATTGTCGGATGGGTAATTATTCACATATATTTCCCTATAGATAGTCACATATCCCTATTTATTTCTATAAAAAATAGCAATAAAGTATACATGTAGGTGATTTTTTTCGACATCTTTCCTTAGTTGGCTTTTATTGGATTACATATAGGCACCTATACTTAACGCAAATTTCCACAAGATGAAAGGGGTAGGTGAATGGGATTATTTAGTTCGACCATTCATAATCTTGAATCCTCATTAGATTATGCTTCTGCTAAAAACAAAACGATTTCTTCGAATATTGCGAATGTTGATACTCCGAACTATAAAGCGAAGGAAGTTTCATTTAAAGGCGTGTTATCCGAAGAAGTAGGGCGTCTTGATGCGAAACGGACAAATGATAAACATATGAGTTTTGAAAGCTCGAACCCAACATTCACAGTAAAAGAGAGATCCTCAACAACGTTTAACAACAACGGAAACAACGTTGATATGGATCAAGAAATGACCGAATTAGCAAAGAATCAGCTTAATTATCAGGCTCTTGTCAATCGGTTAAATGGCAAGTTCCGAACATTACAAGACGTACTTAAAGGAGGGAGCTAATTTATGAGTATTTTCTCTTCGATTAACACGAGTGGGAGCGCCTTGACTGCTCAACGTCTAAGGATGGATGTAGTGTCGTCTAACATTGCAAATGCAGAGACAACGCGTGCCACTCAGGCTGAAGATGGGACGTGGCAACCTTATCAGCGTAAAATGGTTGAATTTAAGTCAGATGGGTCATCCTCATTTAAAAGTCAACTAAATGAGGCTGTAAATAAGGCATCCCCCGCTTCTGGTGTGAAAGTGTCAAACATCGTTCTAGATGATGCGCCGAATCGGATGGTGTATAACCCTTCGCATCCTGATGCAGATGAAGGTGGCTATGTTGCGATGCCAAACGTTGACCCGTTGCAAGAAATGGTAGATATGATGAGTGCAACTCGATCTTATGAAGCAAATGTGACAGCATTAAACGCTTCTAAGTCCATGCTTATGAAGGCGTTAGAAATTGGTCGATAAAGAAAGGATGTCGTAGAGTGAATACGATAAATGGAATAAGTCAAACGGCCGCTGTCCTATCGGAACAGACAGGTAAGACATCTAACGTCACACCTGCTCAGGCACAGCAATCGTTTGCTACCAGCTTAAAGAATGCAATCGAGTCCGTTAATGAGGTAGAGCATACGTCGAATATGCAAACAGAAGCACTGGCTAAAGGAGAAGTTGATAATCTCCACGACGTAATGATCTCAGCACAAAAGGCGAGCATTACCGTTCAGACAGCTGTTCAGGTACAGGGGAAAGTGTTAGATGCTTACCGTGAGATCATGCGGATGCAGATATAATCATAGAACGGATCCGCGCTAACTTTTTGAATCACGGGGGCTATTATGAACGAGAACTTACAACAATATATGAATCGGCTCAGAACCTTTTGGAAGGAGCGTTCAACTGCACAGAAAATGGGGGTACTTGGCGGGATTATTGCCTTTATTGTCTTACTTGTTTCAGTCAGTATGTTCGCTTCAAACACAAAGATGGTTCCAATCTATAGCAATTTATCGCCTAGTGAGGCAGGTCAAATCACAGAAGAGTTGCAGACTAGAGGCGTTCAACATGAATTGTCCAACCAAGGAACGACGGTTCTTGTACCTGAACAACAAGTTGACCAACTACTAGTTGAACTAGCGTCACAAGGGTTGCCAAACAGTGGGAACATTGACTACTCTTTCTTTAGTTCAAATGCATCATGGGGCATGACAGACAATGAATTTGATGTGATTGAACTGGATGCGATGCAATCAGAGCTTTCTCAGCTCATCAGCACCATGGAAGGCATTAATAATGCCAAGGTTATGATTAACCGACCAGAAGAATCCGTGTTCATGAATGAAAAGCCACAAGATGCTTCTGCTTCCATCGTTATTGAGACAGTTGGGAGTCAGTTCGACCAAGCACAGGTTCAAAGTTTGTACAATCTTGTATCGAAAGCTGTTCCCAACCTTCCTACAGATAACATCGTCATTATGAACCAGAATTTTGAGTACTTTGACTTAGACAGTTCTACAGTAGTAGCGGGTACAGGGAATCAGTATGAATCACAGCAAGGGATTAAAGATAGCATCGAGAGCGACATTCAAGAAGATGTTCAGAAAATGCTTGCGACGATGATTGGTCCTGATAAAGTTCGAGTGTCTGTAACAGCCGATGTGGATTTCAAACAGGAAAGTCGTACAGAAGAATTGGCGCAGCCTGTTGATGAAGAAGATACGGAGGGCTTGCCTGTTAGTGTAGAGCGTATAACTGAAACGTATTCAGGTGACGGAGCAGCAGAAGGCGTTGCAGGTACCGGTGAAGATGATGTTGCCAATTACAACACCGAGACAGATGGAGAAAACGGCGACTACGAATCTATGAAAGAAACGATTAACTATGAATACAACAAGATCAAGAAGAACATTGTAGAAAGTCCTTATAAACTTAGAGATCTTGGAATTCAAGTGGCTGTCGATACAGCTAAAGAGGATGGAGAAGACGGCGAGGCGACTCTGCTTACACAAGCCGAGCAACAAACCGTACAAGCAAGTATTTCCTCCATATTGAATTCGATAGTTTCTACTTCAATTTCACCTGATTATGGAGAGTTTACTCCTGAAGAAAAGACATCAATTGTATTTCAGGAGTTTAACGGTACACCAGATTATGGTACAAGTGGTAATGTAGGGATTCCAACTTGGGTGTATATCGTAGGCGGTGCTCTACTGTTGTTCATTATAATACTACTCTTGATGCTGGTTAGAAAACGGAATCGTACTGCTAAATCAACTGACACGTACCAGTCACAACAATATGACCAAATGGACACACCAATTCATGTCCCAGATATCGATCAAGAGAAAGAAACAGAAGAATCGGTCCGCAGGAAGCAACTAGAACGAATGGCAAAAGAACGACCAGAAGAGTTTGCGAAGTTGTTACGTTCTTGGATTGCAGAGGATTAAGGAGGAGAGACGTTTATGGCGAAAACAGAAGAACTTTCAGGTCGACAGAAGGCTGCCGTACTTCTCATTTCTCTAGGTCCTGATGTAGCTGCCCAAGTTTATAAGCATTTATCTGAAGAAGAGATGGAGAAGTTGACGCTTGAAATATCATCCGTTCGTAAAGTAGGAGCAAATCAAAAGGATGACATTATTGAACAATTCCATCAAATTGCTCTAGCTCAAGACTATATCACTCAAGGTGGAATTGGCTATGCCAAGACCGTGTTGGAGAAAGCGCTAGGAGAGAATGAGGCGAACACAATTATTACACGTCTCACTTCCTCCCTACAGGTCAAACCGTTTGATTTCGCACGGAAAGCGGATCCATCTCAAATTTTAAATTTCATTCAGAATGAACACCCACAAACCATTGCACTCATTTTGTCTTATTTAGATTCGGAGCAGTCTGCAGGCATCCTATCAGAGCTTCCTCAAGAAATGCAGGCAGATATAGCGAGAAGAATTGCAACGATGGATTCCACATCTCCAGAAGTCATCAATGAAGTGGAACAGATTCTAGAAAGGAAGCTATCGACTACTGTTGCTCAGGATTATACACAAACGGGTGGGATTGAATCAGTCGTTGAAGTCCTAAATGGTGTCGATCGCTCAACTGAACGAACGATTCTCGATGCTCTTGAAATTCAAGATCCAGAATTAGCAGAAGAGATTAAGAAACGTATGTTTGTCTTTGAAGACATTGTTACGCTTGATAATCGTGCAATTCAGCGCGTAATTAGAGAAGTTGAGAACGAAGACTTAATGTTGTCACTTAAAGTAGCAAGTGACGAAGTAAAGCAAGTGGTATTCAACAACATGTCGAACCGTATGGTGGAAACCTTTAATGAAGAAATGGAATTTATGGGGCCAGTTCGATTGCGTGATGTGGAAGAAGCACAGACAAGGATTGTGACAATCATTCGAAGATTAGAAGAAATGGGCGAGATTGTTATCGCCCGTGGTGGAGGAGACGATATTATTGTCTAACTCATCCCGCTCTGTTCAGCCGAAAGTCATCGGGATTAAACCCGTTCTTCTTGAAGAGCGAGCGCCTATTGAAACGGAACGTTCAAAAGAAGAACTCGTACAAGAGGCTGAACAGGCTAAGGAACACGCGCAACTTCACTTGCAACAGGCAAGAGAGGAAGCAGAGAGAATAAAAGAGCAAGCTTTGGCTGATGCCAATGCTGAACGCGAGAAATGGGAGCAGGAACGAGAGAGAGTTGTGGAGCTTGCGAAGGATGAGGGCTACCAAATTGGCTACGAGCGAGGGAGAGAGGCTGCACATCAAGAATATGAACGGCTCCTAGATGATGCAAGGAACATCGTTGCACAATCTAAGGTTCAACATGATGAAAAAGTAGAATCAGCCGAAGAAACGATCTTGCAAATGTCCTTTAATTTAGCCTCTCATTTAATGAAGCAAACGTTGGATGAGCGTCCTGAAGCCTTTACGTCTATCGTGCGAGCAGCGATTCATGAAGTGAAAGAACAGGAAAGTGTTAGTTTATATGTTCATCCGAACTTCTACTATTCCTTGCTTCAACATAAAGAAGAGTTCCAGCAAATGCTTGATCACCAATTAGACTTAGCTATCTATCCGAAAGAAGGGGAATCAGTATATTTATGTATTTTAGAGACTCCGTTTGGACGGATTGAGGCGAGTCTTGATAGTCAGTTGAATGAATTAAGGGATTCATTATTTTCAATCTTAGAGGAGGTACGTTCAAGTGAAGGTCAATCAACTCTTTCAACATATTGACCAAATTGATACGTATAAACGCTACGGGAAAATTCATCGCGTTGTTGGGCTAATGATCGAATCGAAAGGTCCAGAGGCAAGTGTTGGTGATGTTTGTCTCATTCATTCAAGTTCTCGTCACGGTGAGAAAATTATGGCAGAAGTAGTTGGGTTTCATAACGAGAACGTTCTCTTAATGCCTTATTCAACGATCCAAGATATAGCACCAGGCTGTCTTGTCGAAGCTACAGGTGAACCCCTTCAAGTCAAGGTGGGTCCGGAGTTAATCGGTGAAGTATTGGATGCGATTGGTCGACCGTTAACAGGAGGGGCGTTGCCAAAGGGATTGAAGGATTACCCCACTGACCAAATGCCACCTAACCCGCTTTCAAGGCCACCGATAGAAGAACCGATACAAGTAGGTGTGAGAGCCATTGATAGCTTACTTACGGTTGGCAAAGGTCAACGTATTGGGATTTTCGCAGGGAGTGGGGTAGGGAAGAGTACAATGATGGGGATGATTGCTAGAAATAGTACAGCAGACCTGAATGTCATTGCTTTAATTGGAGAGCGCGGTCGTGAAGTGAGAGAGTTTATTGAGAAAGACCTTGGCGAAGAAGGACTTAAAAAGTCGATTGTCGTCGTAGCAACCTCTGACCAGCCGGCACTTATGCGAATAAAAGGAGCCTACACCGCAACTGCTATTAGTGAATATTTCCGTGACCTTGGGTATAACGTCAATCTCATGCTCGACTCCATCACACGTGTTGCGATGGCACAGCGGGAGGTTGGTTTAGCTACAGGCGAGCCACCTACTACGAAAGGCTACACGCCATCCGTATTCGCCATCTTGCCAAAGCTTTTAGAGCGCACCGGTACGAATCATAACGGGACGATAACAGCTTTTTATACGGTCTTAGTCGACGGTGACGATATGAATGAGCCAATCGCGGATACCGTACGTGGAATCCTTGACGGACATTTCGTATTAGACAGAAGAATCGCAGAACAAGGTCGTTACCCGGCTCTCGATGTATTAAAGTCGATTAGTCGTGTGATGAAAGGAATTACGAGCGAAGAACATCAACAAGCTGCAACTGAGGTCCGTCAACTACTGGCTACCTACGAAGAAAACCAAGAGCTTATTCAAATTGGTGCCTATAAGAAGGGGACAAGTCGGGAAATTGACCGAGCTATTCACTATCATCCAAGTATTATTCAATTTCTTAAACAAGGAATCCATGAGCAAGTGACGCATCAAGAAACGTTGAATCACATGTTTGAATTACTTAGGGGGAATAAAGTAAATGGCTAGTTTGGCTACGTTCCATCGGTTATTGGACGTACAAGAACAACGTAAATTAGAAGTCCAACAGGAATATCAGACAGCACAAGAACAATTTGAGGACGTCGCGACCCAGTTGTATACGCTGTTGAAGAAGAAAGAGCAAGCCGAAGCACGTTATGAACAAACGTTACAGACTGGGTTGTCAATTACAACTATTCAAGAAACAGTGGATTATATCAGTCGTTTAGAAGGTCAAATTGCATCGCTACAAGGCAGTGTGCAACAAGCGAGGCAACACATGAATGACCAACATGTAGCACTTCAAGAAGCACATGTAGACACGAAGAAATACGAAAAGTTAATCCAAAATAAAGTCGAGAAGCAGCGTCAATCAGAGCTGTATTATGAAAAACAGCAGATGGATGAGATATCTGTACAGCAATTCTTAAGTCAAAGTTAGGTGAGCAATGATGGCCACAGAAGGTAAGGTAGGCTCTGAAAGGAAAACGGGCAAGTTTCAATGGTTTTTGTTCGTTGTACTAATTCCTACAATCTTTGCATTGTCGCTACTCGTAATTGTGCTAACCATCGCCGGGGTAAATGTATTCGATGAAGCTCAAAAATTAGGAAAGTCGATACCGGGAATTTCTCAAATGGCAAGTGGTGAGGAAGAGCGTGAGCAAAGTGAAAATGGAAATACAGAGCTAAAAGCACAAATACAAGACCAAAAAGCACAAATCGATACGCTTCAATCACAAATTGACGTAAAAGACCAGAAAGTAAAAGACTTGAATGCCCGCATTGAACAGCTGAACAAACAACTCGAGTCAAGTGCCACTTCTTCAGAGGAAACAAAAGCTGAGATCAAAGAAGTTTCCTCAGCTTACGAAAAGATGGAACCTGAACGAGCTGCAGCAATCTTGTCCAATTTAGGTCAAGAAGAGGCAGTACTGATCTTAACGAATCTATCTAGCGATGAAAGAGGTAAGGTTCTCGAACAAATGCCTGCCGATCAAGCTGCATCATTAACCAATGCCATGGTTGAAGAAGTGAATGGCGGCTAATCCTCTATGTACAAATCTAGAAAGGAGGTGACAACGCGCCGATGAATGCCATTACAGCGATAATTGCTACTGGAAATACACCTAACCGTGTGTTACCCGTTCAACAGCAAGGTGAAACCTCTTCTTTTGGGAATAGATTTAATTCCTTACTTGAAGGGATGCCTAAAGGCGAAAAGGGGAGTATGGAAACTGTATTAAAGGATTTAGTAGGTGTACTCCAATCCTTATCTCCTGAAGCGCTTGAAAAGGTTCAAAACTTGCTTCAAGGAAACATGGAGGGCATGGGAGACCATGCTAAGAAGTTGTTGTCTTTATTTCAATCGTTACCAAATCCAATCGTGCAACAACTCAATCAGCTAACACAAGCGACTAGCGAACGCTCATCTTCTTTCGAGTTGTCTCTTATGGACGGAGAGAGGATAGAGTTATCTAGTGAAGATGTCACATCACTTCAACAGTTTTTAGCTGGGTTGGAACGATTGGTAAGAGGTGAGGATGTCCTTGAAAATATGCCAGCAATGAATATTTCGAACCTGGAGCATTTAGGGCAAGTAGCCATACAACCCTTAACGTCTATAGACATGCATGCATCAAAAGAGGTTAAATTGACAGATTTAATCAACCAAGCTAAAGACTTGTTAGCTTCACTGAAGGACCAAGGTTCATTGAACGTAAAGGAACGCCAACAACTTCTTCATGTCATGAAAGATTTAGCTGCAATAATGAAGCAGCAGATGGGCGGAAGTGAGACAACCGATGGGAAAGGGAGCTTCTCAATTATTCTTAAAGAGCATGGCATGACATCTAAAGAAGCGAAGGTCATTGAACAAACGCTCTTTACGCTTGTATCTAAGGAAACGATGTCTAAAGGATATGTAACAGAATCAGTCGTTACGGGGAAAGACATTGGGAAATGGATGAAGGCGGTGCTACAACAAGAAACGACTTCTGCTACTCAGCTATCATGGTCCCAACAAGGCCAAGCCACTTCAGCAGCTATGCCGATGAGTCAAGTTGAGCAATTTGTCCTTCATACAAATAGCCCGAATCAAGCTGGACAAGCTCCATCTAACAGTCAATTATTTGAGAAGTTTCAGCAACTCATCTCGAGTAGCCAATTTACAAAGGGATTACATGGAGGAAAAGAGTTGTCCATCGTATTAAGACCTGATCATTTAGGTTCGATGAACGTTAAGTTAACTCAAATGAATGGAGAAATGATGGTTAAGATTCTAGTAACCTCTCAAGCTTCGAAAGAGATGCTAGAAGGAAATATCCAACAACTCAGACATCTATTCTCTCCAAATCAGGTGGTTATCGAGAAGCAAGATGTTCTAAACTTCTCACAACAAGAGGCTGAACATGAACAGCGTGAACAAGGGAAACAAGAACAACAGCATCACTCTCCCCATTCCCATGAGGAAGAACGAGAGGACTCATCCTCAACAAGCTTTGAGGAAATCTTAAACGAACAGGTGTAGGTGAATTTCATTGACTACTATTGACCCAAGTTTACTGTTAACGAGTCAAACGTCTACGAAATCCGTAAGTTCCAATATGGCCAGTGGTCTAGATAAAGATGAATTTCTCAACCTCTTATTAACAGAGCTTAAGAATCAAGACCCAACTAGTCCTATGGATACCAATAAGTTCGTCGACCAGATGGCTACATTTTCTCAGCTTGAGCAGTCCATGAACATGGCATCTTCAATTGAGCGGTTAGTGCAGTCACAATCCTATCAATCGGTAGCGCAGTATAGTTCTATGTTAGGTAACACCGTTCAATATAATGAACGTGATGGCGAAGGAAATACAACGGTTGCTTCAGGAATCGTTCAAGCCGTTTCAAAGAAAGAAGACCAAATCTATTTCGAACTAGAGAATGGTGCGAAGATTGTGAGTGAAGAGGTTGTACGCCTGAGCGGTGAATCGGAATAAGAAAGAAGTGGGGAGATGGTGGATCGCTTACATCCGTTGCATCAGCAATCGATGCAATACCATTCAGTCCGAAATCAACCGAGAACGACCGAAAAGAACACATTCAAAGAGGTATTGGCACAAACAGAAGACCTTCAGTTTTCTAAGCATGCTCAGACGAGGATGAAGCAAAGAGGCATTGCACTGTCGCTTGAACAGGTCAATCTATTAAATGAAAAGATGGTAGAAGCGAAATCAAAAGGGGTTACGGAATCTCTCGTGCTTACAAAAGACGCTGCCTTAATCGTCAACACCCATAAACGTACAGTCATTACTGCCATGTCACGTGGGGAAGCCGACGCTCACATCTTCACAAATATTAACGGAACGATCTTATTAAACAAATAGGCTGGACCATAATGGAGGCCTAGGGGCTGTGGAATGATGGAAGCAGTCACTATTAAAAAGGGGAGATTTATTCATGTTACGTTCTCTATACTCTGGTATTTCTGGTATGGGCGGATTCAAGACGCAACTCGACACGATTGGTAACAATATCGCCAACGTGAATACGACTGGCTATAAAAAAGCACGTACATCATTTGAAGATATGTTTAGCCAGACAATGAGCGCGGCAAACTCTGCAGCGAATGGTCTTGGTGGGACGAACCCAGTCCAAGTAGGCTTAGGAAGTTCTGTTGGGTCAATTGATACCATTAACACGCAAGGTTCTTTCCAGACGACTGGCCGTACGTTGGATTTGGCGTTAGATGGTGATGGGATGTTTAAGTTAGCTGAGTGGAATGGTGCTGCAGTTAATCCAACTTATACTCGTGCTGGGAACTTTTATCTGGACGAGGATGGCTATATGGTGAACGGAAACGGTAAGTATGTAATTGGGGATAATGGTCGGATTGAAATCCCAACAACTACTCAAAGTTTCAGCATAGGCAATGACGGCACGATTACCATTGTAGACCAAGATGGTAATGCTACTTCAAATCAACAGATCCAAGTTTCTAACTTCGCAAATGAAGCAGGCTTAAATAAGGTTGGCGGAAACGAATACGCCGTATCCAACAACTCCGGTGTTGAGAATCTAAATGCCCCAGGCACGAACGGCAACGGCTCCATTGTTTCCGGCGCACTTGAAATGTCGAACGTAGACCTAGCCGAAGAACTGACAAGCATGATTACAGCACAACGTGGGTTCCAAGCTAACACAAGAATCATTACAACTTCAGATGAAATCCTCCAAGAGCTTGTAAACTTGAAACGATAACATAAAGGGGGCAGGGAGTTGAACGGAGGCGTTTTGCTCCCTATATCACTATGATTTCTTTAACACGATTAAACGGCCAATCCGTTACGGTCAATGCCATCTACATAGAAATGGTTGAATCCTTACCTGATACAACAATCACCCTATCGAATGGGCGAAAGTATTTTGTAACGGAAACAGAGGATGAGGTTACAAGACTCGTTAAACAGTTCTATCGTCAAGTAGGACTTGTTGGTGTACGAGCAGATGTGGAGGGTTCTTCTTGAGTGGAAATGTAATGAAAACAATGATTATCGCACTGGTCGGCATCACAGTTGTCGGGGTGGTAGCACTTATATTCGTATTAAATATGGACCGAGACCAAGCAGCTGGTGAGGGGCGCTCCATTGATGAAGTCGTTGAGGCTTCTTTCGAAACGGAAGAACTAACAACAGACTTGAAGGATGATCGCTTTGTGAGAGTTCAATTTCAAATTGTAACAGACAACAAAGCGGCTAAAGAAGAATTGCAAAAGAGAGAGTTCCAGCTACAGAACATTCTAATTAAAGAATTATCCAAAATGGATGTAAAAGAATTTAAGACTGGAATTTCTAACCTTGAATCTATGATAAAATCAAAGCTTAATGAATTGATGGACGAAGGTAAGGTTACGGATGTGTATACCATTACAAAGGTATTGCAATAAGAGCCGCCTGCAGGGAGGTGACGAATGATGGCAGAAGAAGTTCTTTCCCAGAATGAAATCGATGCCTTGCTCTCTGCTTTATCTACCGGAGAGATGGACGCTGATGATTTAAAGAGAGAAGAGAAAGAGAAAAAGGTTCGCTCTTACGACTTTAAGCGTGCACTCCGATTTTCCAAAGATCAAATTCGAAGCCTTTCAAGAATTCATGAGAATTTCGCGCGCTTGTTAACGACGTATTTCTCAGCTCAATTACGTACATACATTCAAATTTCGGTCGCTTCGGTGGATCAGATTCCTTATGAAGAATTTATCCGTTCTATACCGAAGATGACAATCTTAAACGTGTATTCCGTGGAGCCATTAGAAGGTCGCTTGATCATGGAGATTAATCCGAATATTGCCTATGCAATGTTAGATCGTACATTGGGTGGACGTGGCGATAGTGTGAATAAAGTAGAGAACTTAACTGAAATAGAAACAAAACTCATGTCTCAGCTCTTTGAGAAGGCTGTTGACAATTTGCAAGAAGCATGGAGCTCAGTCGTTGACATTGAACCTGAGCTAGAAGAATTTGAAGTAAATCCGCAATTTCTGCAAATGGTATCGCCGAACGAGACAGTCGTCGTCATTTCATTAAATGTCACGATCGGAGAGACGAGTGGAATGATTAACATTTGCATTCCTCACGTCGTATTGGAACCGATGATTCCGAAACTGTCGGTTCATTACTGGATGCAATCAGAGAAAACAGAACGGAAACCAGAAGAGTATGAAGCACTATCAAAGAACATCAAACGAGCTGAGCTAGATATGAAGGCCATCCTTGGTGAATCTAGTATTTCCATTGAGGAATTTCTCCGTTTAGGCGAAGGAGATGTCATCCATCTTAATCAGAGCATCCAAGAGCCTATGACCTTGACAGTCGATGATGAACCTAAATTTATGGTACAGCCAGGTAAAATGAAGAAGAAGGTTGCTGTGCAAATACTTGAAGAATACCAAGGGGGGGACGACTATGATGAGTGACGATATGTTATCCCAAGAAGAAATTGATGCGCTACTTAACGGCACGGCAGATTTAGGGAATGACAAAGAAGAGGAACCAGGTGCATCCACAAGCAGTGAGTTGCCAGTTGGAGATTATTTCAATTCACTCGAACAAGATGCGTTAGGTGAGATTGGAAATATCTCATTTGGAAGCTCTGCGACCGCACTATCAAACTTATTGAATCAGAAAGTGGATATCACAACACCTAGAACGTCTGCGATAGAGCGTTCAAGGATTGCAGAAGAATTCCCGCAGCCACACGTCGCAGTTCAAGTGAACTATACAGAAGGTTTCTCTGGAGCAAACTTATTTGTAATCAAACAACAGGACGCTGCCATCATTGCTGATTTAATGCTCGGTGGGGATGGTTTGAACCCGGCTGAGGAATTAAATGAGATACACCTTAGCGCCGTACAGGAAGCCATGAACCAAATGATGGGCTCTGCTGCGACGAGTATGTCGACTGTCTTCACGAAGAAAGTGGATATTTCTCCGCCAGAGATCACATTGCTTGATGTAGAAGGGGGAGAAGGTACAGAACAAATTCCTAAGGATGATGTTCTTGCGAAGGTTTCCTTCCAACTAAAGGTGGGAGAGTTAATTGATTCAAATATCATGCAGCTTCTGCCTGTTCACTTCGCAAAGGATCTTGTAAATCAACTGTTAAATCCAGAAGACCAAGACGATGCAGATTTAATCAATGAATTTACAAGCGGCGGTACGACCGGAGCTCTTGCGAAAGAACCTGCAACACCAACAGCCCCGTCACATAGTAATCCGGCTCCACCAGAGTCAAGTGCACCTCATACATATGAAGCGCAACAGTCGCAACAACCGCAACAACCAACGAACCAAGCTCCGCGTGAGCCGCAACAACTAGGTGGCATGCAGCCAACACAAGAGGTCCATCCAGCAGAGTTCTCAAGTTTCGAACCTATGCAAACACTTCAGCAATCTGAACAAAAAAACCTAGACATGCTACTTGATATACCGCTCAAGGTAACTGTTGAATTAGGTCGCACAAAGAGAACCATCAAAGAAATCTTAGAACTATCTCAAGGTTCTGTAGTTGAACTTGATAAATTAGCAGGTGAGCCTGTTGATATTCAAATTAATAATAAGCCCATTGCAAAAGGGGAAGTTGTCGTTATTGATGAGAACTTCGGTGTACGCGTTACAGATATTCTAAGTCAATCAGAACGCTTGAAAAAATTACAATACTAGACCTAATGGAGGGTATAACCAATGGCAAGCAAAATTTTAATCGTAGACGATGCAGCATTTATGAGAATGATGGTGAAAGACATCCTTACTAAGAATGGATTTGAAGTCGTCGGAGAAGCTCAAGATGGCGCCCAAGCAGTTGAGAAATACAAAGAACTTACTCCAGACCTTGTAACGATGGACATCACGATGCCTGAAATGGATGGAATTGCCGCTTTGAAAGAAATCAAAGCGATGAATCCAGATGCTAAGATCATTATGTGTAGTGCGATGGGACAGCAGGCAATGGTCATTGACGCGATTCAAGCTGGTGCAAAGGACTTTATTGTGAAGCCTTTCCAAGCAGACCGTGTAATTGAGGCTATTACAAAGGCATTAAGCTAAGTAGGAGTTATTACGATGAACAAGAAGGCACACATCTTAGTATTCACACTACTGCTCTTCTTTGTGGGGCAGATTGAGGTTTCCGCCTCTCCAAGTGCTGAGACGTGTTTTGAGAATCCCAATTCAGAACAATGCCAAGAAAATGCAGGTGAAGAAGGTTCAGAAGAGCCTTCTTCCTCTGTTACGGAAGAACCCACATCACTAGGAATGGACATCGTTCGTTCCTTATTTGCTTTACTCTTTGTCATATTATTAATCTATCTATTGCTGAAATGGGTGAACAAGCGAAATAAACTCTTTAAACCCGCTCGTACGATAGAGAATTTAGGTGGGATTTCGCTTGGACAGAACAAATCTATCCAAATTGTAAGAATTGGAAAGCGCGTTTACTCGGTAGGGGTAGGAGATTCAATTGAATTATTGACGGAGATTACAGATGAAGAAACGATTGAGGAACTAGTCAAATCTGATGGAACAGAAGAGCCTATGTTTAAGAACGTCATGAGTACAATTAAATCGAATAAGAAATCAAAGACTCATACCAACACATCCCAATCATCTCCTTCAAGCATTCAATTTCAACAACTCTTTAAAAATGAATTGGACAACTTGCAACAACATCGCAAAGAACTGATCCAACAGCATAAGAAGAAAGAGGATTCACATGAATGAATTTATAGGCATGTTCTCAGAATCTGATCCCCAATCGGTGTCCACTTCTGTCCAACTGCTTCTATTACTAACGGTCTTGTCCCTTGCTCCAAGCATTCTTATTCTTATGACAAGCTTTACCCGAATTGTAATTGTATTGAGTTTCGTTCGAACCTCTCTAGCAACACAAACGATGCCACCTAACCAAGTTCTAGTAGGACTAGCATTGTTTCTAACCTTCTTCGTCATGGCGCCTACGTTCAATGAGGTGAATGAAGAAGCGTTGCAGCCTTTATTTAATGAAGAAATTACGCTCGATGAAGCGTATGAGCGGGCAGCTACACCAATGAAAGAATTTATGTCCAAGCATACGAGGGAGAAAGATTTAGCTTTATTTATGAATTATGCAGGTATGGAACGTCCGGAGACAATTCAAGATGTACCGTTGACCACACTCGTGCCGGCGTTTGCTATTAGTGAACTGAAGACGGCCTTCCAAATGGGATTTATGATCTTTATTCCATTCCTAGTGATCGACATGGCTGTTGCGAGTGTCTTAATGTCCATGGGGATGATGATGCTCCCTCCTGTCATGATTTCACTACCATTTAAAATATTGTTGTTCGTTCTTGTAGATGGGTGGTACTTGGTTACCCATTCTCTATTACAAGGGTTCTAGAATAAGGAGGTACATACGATGACGAGTGAATTTGTCATTTCAACAGCAGAAAAGGGAATTTATACGGTATTGCTCGTAACTGGACCTCTCCTTATTCTAGCTCTTGGAGTTGGGTTACTTGTATCCATATTTCAGGCTACAACCCAAATTCAAGAACAAACGTTGGCGTTCGTGCCTAAGATTGTAGCTGTAATGCTTGGGATGGTCTTTTTCGGTCCGTGGATGCTATCTCATATGTTGCAGTTCGCAACAGATATCTTCTCGAACTTAAACATGTTTGTAGGGTAGTTTATGTTTTCGTTTATTGCTTTAAATACCTTACCAGCATTCTTACTCATATTTGTCCGTGTGACGGCATTCTTTGTCACGTTGCCTATTTTCTCCTATCGTAATGTGCCAACCCCTCATAAGATTGGATTAAGTTTTTTTCTAGCTTGGATTATGTTCTACACGATTGACCTTCCTCCAATACAACTGAATGGCACCTTCTACATGCTCGTAATTAAAGAGGCGCTTGTTGGTTTGTGTGTTGGTTTCATAGCCTATCTTGTCTTAGCTGCGATTCAGGTAGCAGGTGGATTTATTGATTTTCAAATGGGCTTTGCGGTAGCGAACGTCATTGACCCACGTACAGGTGCACAAAGTCCACTAATCGGACAATATTTAAACACAATTACGTTGCTGTTCCTCCTCGTCGTTGATGCACATCATTTGTTCATTCAAGGAATGTTCTTCAGCTATGAAGCCATACCACTCGACCAAGTCGTTCTGCCGTTTTCGAACGAATCGTTTGCAGAGATGATTATGCGTACATTTACTACAATGTTTGCTATTGCCTTTCAGATGGCCATACCGATAGTCGGGTGCTTGTTTCTAGTTGATGTTGCCTTAGGGATAATTGCAAGAACGGTTCCGCAGTTAAACGTCTTTGTCGTTGGGTTGCCATTGAAGATTTTTGTGAGCTTTGTTGTTCTTATTGTATCGTTTACGTTCTACACCATCCTTGCGAAGAAGCTGTTTGAGACGATGCTTGAAGCGATGTGGACACTCATGCGATTAATGGGAGGAGCTTAATATGAATTGGCTTTCTTTAGACCTGCAATACTTCGCAGGCGAAAAAACAGAAAAAGCGACTCCTAAGAAGCGTGAAGACACGCGTAAAAAGGGGCAGGTTGCAAAGAGTCAAGACATTACCACGTCCTTGCTTATGCTTGCGGTCTTTATACTCTTTATCGCAATTGGAGGGTATCTGAAAGAACGATTTATCGGGATACTTGAACATAGCTTCAATGAGAATATGGGAGTAACCTTAACAGAAGAAAGTACTCACAAGATCTTAGTCGATATGACGGTGATGACAGCAACGACAATCGCCCCAGTGATGGGCATTGCTGTGCTCGCTGGTGTCGCTGCCAATTATATGCAGATTGGTTTTCTCTTCTCTACTGAACCGTTAAAGGTACAGTTAAACAAGCTGAATCCAATTGAAGGGGCGAAGAAGATTTTCTCTGCACGTGCACTGGTGGAGTTATTGAAATCACTGCTAAAGATTGCGCTTGTTGGAACGATTACCTTTACAATTATTTGGATGAGAAGAAGCGATATGATGGAGACCTCCCAAAAAGGCATTGATGCTAGCTTGGCCTTTTTCAGTGAAACGACAATTACGATGGGGATTGCAGCCTCACTTGGACTATTGTTCATTTCAGTCATTGATTATACGTATCAACGGTATGATCATGAGAAGAATATTCGGATGTCGAAGCATGACATTAAAGATGAGTACAAAAATTCTGAGGGAGATCCTCAAATTAAATCAAAGATTAAAGAACGGCAACGACAAATGTCCATGCAGAGGATGATGAGTGAAGTACCAGAAGCGGATGTGGTCATCACGAACCCGACCCACTATGCAATTGCAATTAAATACGATGAGAAGAAAGCAGATGCACCATACGTAGTGGCGAAGGGCGTGGATTACGTTGCCCAGCGAATAAAAGAAGTAGCGAACAATCATGATGTGGTTATGGTAGAGAACCGACCACTCGCAAGAGGACTGTACGATACAGTAGAAATTAACGAAACAATTGATGAACAGTTTTACCAAGCGGTAGCGGAAGTGCTCGCTTACGTATACCGTGTACAGAAAAAAGCTTAACAAATGGGAGAGAAGTGAATGGGATTTAGAGACCTATCTGTCATATTCGGCGTCATTTTAATTATTGTCATGCTTGTCATTCCTCTACCCGGAGTGATTCTAAGTGTGTTCATCCTCATCAACATCTCGTTAGCCTTGTTAGTCATCCTTGTTGCGATGAATACTGAAGAACCACTGCAGTTTTCCATATTTCCCTCCCTAATTCTATTGCTGACGCTATTCAGACTTGGACTGAATGTGTCAACAACAAGGTCAATTCTATCAGAGGCGAACGCTGGTGGAGTCATTGACGCTTTCGGTAACTTCGTTATTGGAGGGAGTCCACTTGTTGGATTTGTAATCTTCGCCATTTTGGTTATCATTCAGTTTCTCGTCATCACGAAAGGCTCTGAACGAGTGTCTGAGGTAGCTGCTCGTTTCACACTTGATGCGATGCCAGGTAAACAAATGAGTATTGATGCAGATTTAAACGCGGGCTTAATAACCGAGCAACAAGCTAAAGAACGAAGAGAAAAAATTGAAAACGAATCGGACTTTCATGGTGCGATGGATGGTGCGAGTAAATTCGTAAAAGGGGATGCCATCGCAGGAATTGTTATTGTACTTATTAACATCATTTTTGGCTTAATTATTGGCATGACCCAAAATGGACTAGGCTTTCAAGAAGCAATTAATACATATATGAGGCTTACAGTTGGTGACGGACTTGTCAGTCAAATTCCAGCCCTGTTGATTTCAACAGCAACAGGTATTGTGGTCACGCGCGTGGTGACTTCTGAGGGGAATTTAAGCAAGGACGTTACGACTCAGCTATTTCGTTATCCGAATATGATGTACATAGCTGGTGCAACCATTTTTCTTCTTGGTTTAACCCCGATTCCGTTCCTTGTTACTACAGCTATAGCGGCAGTATTAATTGGGGGAGGGTATTGGCTTTCTAGAGAAGCTAAAAGACTTGAGGCTCCAGAAGTTGTAGAGGAAGAAGAAGTGGAAAGCTCAGAAATGAAATCACCTGAGAATGTTGTGAATCTAATTAGCACAGACCCAATAGAATTTGAGTTCGGATATGGGTTAATTCCTTTGGCGGATACAAGTCAAGGAGGCGACTTGCTTGACCGAGTTGTGATGATCCGTCGTCAGTTAGCGATTGAGCTAGGCCTAGTCATACCGGTCGTCAGAATTCGAGACAACATTCAGTTAAATCCGAATGAATATCGTCTGAAGATTAAAGGAAATGAAGTGGCACGCGGGGAGCTACTTCTCGATCATTACCTCGCAATGAGCCCTGGTATGGATGATGATTCCATTGAAGGCATTGATACAGAAGAACCTGCCTTTGGCTTGCCAGCTAAATGGATCACTGAAGAGATGAAAGATGAAGCAGAGCTATTCGGCTATACCGTAGTCGACCCGCCTTCTGTCGTGTCTACACATATTACCGAGCTTATCAAGAAGCATGCTTACCAGCTATTAGGTCGTCAGGAAACGAAACAATTGATTGATCACCTTCAAGAAACGCATCCAATTCTAGTCGAAGAAGTCACGCCTGAGCCGCTCTCTGTTGGAGAAGTTCAAAAGATTCTAGCGAAATTATTAAGAGAGAATGTCTCTGTTAAGAATCTTCCCGTCATTTTTGAGACGGTAGCTGATTTTGCGAAGATGACGAACGATACGGAATTGCTAGGCGAATATGCGAGACAAGCGCTCTCGAGTCAAATTACAAACCAATACGTACAAAATGGTTTAGTGAAGGTGATTACACTTGGTGGGAAAGTTGAGAAGACGATTGCTGAGCATGTACAACAAACGGAGCACGGAAGCTTTCTATCGTTAGACCCAGAGTCTCAACAATCAATCGTTCAGTCGATTGGTGAACAAATCGAACAGCTGTCTCTCCGTGAAGAGACTCCAATTGTCCTTTGCTCCCCCGCGATTCGTATGTATGTGAAACAACTGCTTAATCGCTACATGCCACAAGTTGTGGTGCTTTCTTACAATGAGCTTGAGCCTACGGTTGAAGTACAAAGCGTTGGGGTGGTGAACGTCGCATGAAGGTAAAAAAGTTTGAAGCACCAACTATGCCAGAAGCCATGCACAAAGTGCGTAAAGAGTTGGGTGTGAATGCCGTTATCTTAGATTCGAAAGAGCTTTCTTCTAAGGGAGTTCTTGGTCTGTTTAAGAAGAAGAAAATTCAGGTTGTGGCTGCACTTGACCCGGATGAACGTATGAATGAGACGCATTCACCTCCTAACGGTCCTGATTCTGAAGAAAGAAAGCCAATAGACCAAAAGCCAGCACAAGAGCATCGTGTTGTAGATAAAGAACTGACCTCTATGAAAGAACAATTGTCGTCGTTGCAAATGAAGACAACTCAATACCCGACTCTCTTACAACAAGCTAATGACTTCCTAGACAATCAGGAATTTGATGCCACGCTACAAGAAATCATCATGCAACGACTACTAAGGTCTTACTATCAATCGGACTCAACTTGGGAAGAGAAAGACGTTGTGAATATGCTAAAGAAAGTTCTGTCCGACCAATTGAAACATGTTCAATCCCATTCTCCTTACTTTAATCAGAAGTTTGTTCATATTGTTGGTCCAACTGGAGTAGGGAAAACGACAACGATTGCTAAGATGGCTGCTGAGCAGGCATTGAATTATGGAAAACGAGTCGCATTTGTGACGACCGACACGTATCGGATAGCTGCTGTTGACCAATTAAAGACTTACGCCAAGATCTTAAAACTTCCTTTAGAGGTAGCGTATTCACTAGAAGAGTATCAACAGGCAAGACAAAAGTTTAAAGACTATGACCTTGTCTTTGTTGATACAGCTGGTCGGAATTATACGACCGACACCTATGTCAATGAGCTCCACAAGCTTATACAGGTTGATGAGCACTCTGAGGCCTATCTCGTGCTTGCCTTAACGTCTAAGCCAAAGGATATGAAACGGATATATCAACAGTTTTCATCAATTCCATTCCGCCAACTCATCTTTACTAAGAGTGATGAGACAGCTCAGTACGGCTCTATATTTAATATGGTTGCTGCCCATTCCATAGGCGTCGCGTATGTAACAAACGGTCAAGACGTCCCTGATGATTTGGTAGAGGGAGCACCTGAATATATTGTAGGGCTCGTCATGGGAGAGTGGACCTATGCATGACCAAGCGGAGAAGTTAAGAAAGAGGTTAAAGCAGTACGAGCATAATCGACCAGCTCGTGCCCATACGATTGCAGTTGCAAGTGGTAAAGGCGGAGTGGGGAAATCAAATTTCACGCTTAATTTCTCTCTTAAACTATCGGAAATGGGGAAAAGAGTGCTGCTATTTGACCTTGATATCGGGATGGGAAATATAGATATCTTGTTAGGACAGCAGTCAAAACGTACAATCGTACATTTATTTAATGAACATATCCCTCTAACCGATATTATAGAAGAAGGGCCATTAGGACTATCTTATATTGCAGGTGGCTCTGCACTATCAGACATTATGAAACTTGACGGCAGCATGTTACATCAGTTTCTATACGAGTTGCAAGGCTTAATGACGGAGTATGATTATGTATTGTTTGATATGGGGGCAGGTGTTACACAAGAGAGTATGAAATTCATCCTGGCAGCAGATGAGTGTATTATTGTGACAACACCAGAACCAACTTCAATTACAGATGGGTATGCCATGATGAAACATATCACAAGCTTTTCAGAGTTTCCTAAGCTTTCACTCGTTGTGAATCGTGCCCCCTCCATCAAAGGAGGGAAAGAAACGAGTGAACGTCTGAGGCTTGTAGCTGAGCGTTTCTTACATATTCCTTTGCATCCGCTTGGAATCCTTCCTGATGACCAGGCTGTGATGAAAGCTGTTATCAACCAAGTACCCTATATCATCCATGCACCGAAATCTAAAGTGAGTCAAGCAATCGATCAAATAGTCAGAGAGTTTGATAGAGATGAACGTGACGGTCTTCCCCGTGCATCTTTCATCACAAATCTTAAAAAATTATTTTTCGAGAGGTCATAAGCCAATGAAGCCGATACGAGTATTAATTATCGACGATTCCGCATTCATGCGGAAGATGATTGCCAACATCTTAGAAGAAGATTCGCGCATTATCGTGGTCGGTAAAGCGAGAAATGGACAAGACGGATTGAATAAGATTTCAGAATGCAATCCAGATGTCGTTACGATGGATGTTGAAATGCCTGTTATGGATGGTTTAACTGCATTAGAGCGGATTATGAAGGAAGCACCACTGCCTGTAATCATGCTATCTAGCTTGACACATAGTGGAGCAGAGGCAACAGTGCGAGCAATGGAAGCAGGTGCGTTTGACTTTATCCCGAAACCATCGGGCTCTATTTCATTGGATATTGAACAAGTAAAGAACGAGTTAATTCAGAAGGTGCTAGAAGCAGTTCAGGCCAATCTACAAGAGATAAAGAAAGCTCCACCGAAGCCAAAGGTAGTAGAACCTTTCCACCGAGAAGCAGCTGCACCTAAGCGTCCGCAGAAGAAATTAATTGCAATCGGGACTTCAACAGGAGGCCCTAGAGCCTTGCAACAAGTGTTGACTCAACTACCAGAGGACCTGCCTGCACCTGTATTAATCGTACAGCATATGCCGGCTGGGTTTACGAAATCGTTAGCGAACCGTTTGGACGCGATGTGCAACATTCGAGTCAAAGAAGCTGAACAGGGTGAACTTCTTATGAAAGGCACGGCTTACCTTGCTCCAGGGGATTATCATTTGTCAGTTAAACGTGCTGGCATGGCACTTGCTGTTCATCTTGACCAGTCGCCTCCAATGCGAGGGCATCGTCCATCGGTCGATACACTGTTTCGTTCGTTAACGACGATGTCTCACTATGAAATCTTTCCAATTGTCATGACTGGCATGGGAGCAGATGGCGCTCAAGGATTAACTGAACTGTATCAGCAACACCCAGCTATCACGTCTATTGTAGAGCATGAATCCACAGCGGTCGTGTATGGGATGCCAAAGGCATGCTGGAAGACTGGATATGTTGACTATGAAATACCTGTCACAGAAATTAGTCAAAAAGTACGTCAATTGTTAGGGGACAAGGGGTGAATTCATTATGGAAATGAATCAATACTTAGAAGTATTTATCGAAGAAAGTAAAGAACATTTACAAACCGTAAACGATGCACTACTTAAACTTGAGAAAGATCCAACCGACTTAACGATCGTAAGTGAAATCTTTAGATCAGCCCACACGCTTAAAGGCATGGCGGCGACGATGGGGTACCAGGACCTAGCAGACCTTACTCATAAACTTGAAAATGTGTTAGACGCAGTCCGGAATGAGCAAATGAGCGTTCATACAGATATGCTGGATGTCGTCTTTGATTCCATGGATGACCTAGAGTGGATGGTAACGGATATTGCGAGCGGCGGTGAAGGAAAGAAAGATGTCCAACGAATTGTAGAGAAACTAAGACAGATTGAAAATGGTGAATCACCAGAAGAACAGCCTGCTTCTTCTGAGCCAGAAAGCGCCGGTGGGCCTGTTCCAACTGCTGGAGTACAGGTTGACCAGTTCGAGCAAACGGTGCTCAAAGAGTCTATGGATAAGGGATACAACACATACGAAATCACTATCACCCTCGATGAGAACTGCCTGTTAAAAGGCGCGAGGGTGTACATGGTATTTGAGCAACTCGAACAAGTGGGAGAAGTCGTTAAATCCACCCCTACAGTGGACGTGTTGGAAGCAGAAGATTTCGATCTGGAGTTCTCTGTTCTTGTGATTACAGAAGCGGCTTTAGAAGATTTGAAAGAGCGTATTCTTAAAGTCTCAGAAGTTCAATCCGTTGTTATAGAACCATTCAAATTTGAAGAAGAGACGGTTGCAGCTGCAGTAGAAGAAGAGGTTCTAGAAGTAGCTAAGCCTCAGCAAACAGCTCCTGAAGCACCGAAGCAGGCTCCAAAAGCAGAAGAAACACAGAACTCTCAAAAACAGACACAAAATAAGACAATCCGCGTGAATATTGAGCGTTTGGATGTCCTAATGAATTTGTTTGAGGAACTTGTAATCGATAGAGGGCGACTCGAACAAATTTCCTCAGAACTAAACCAGCCGGAACTCCAAGAAACTGTTGAACGAATGTCTCGAATTTCAGGAGATTTGCAAAACATTATATTGAATATGCGTATGGTCCCTGTAGAGCAAGTATTTAACCGATTCCCTCGTATGGTACGACAACTGGCTCGTGACCTTGGCAAAGAAGTGAATCTCTCCGTACACGGGGCAGAAACTGAATTGGACCGAACGGTAATTGATGAAATCGGCGACCCCCTCGTCCACCTTATTCGAAACGCCCTTGACCATGGCTTGGAGACACCTGATGTCCGAAAGGCTAGTGGGAAAGAATCGATGGGTACGATTGAATTGAGAGCCTATCATAGTGGGAACCACGTGTTTATCGAGATTAGCGACGATGGGGCTGGTATTAATCGGGATAAAGTGCTAGATAAAGCACTGTCAAATGGTGTAGTTACGCCTGAGCAAGCCTCAACGCTTACAGACCGCCAAATCTATGAACTCATTATGGCGAGTGGGTTCTCAACAGCTGATAAGATCTCAGATATTAGTGGTAGAGGTGTTGGTCTTGATGTTGTGAAGAACACGATTGAGTCGTTGGGTGGCTCGATTACGATTGATTCCACTTACGGGGAAGGCTCTACGTTCTCTATTCAACTGCCACTCACCCTATCGATCATCTCTGTCATGCTCATTGAAATTGGGCAAGAAAAGTACGCAGTTCCATTGTCCTCAATTATTGAGACGGCCATCATCCAGAAGGAAGATATTATGTATGCGCATAACAAGAAAGTCATCGACTTTCGTGGGAAGGTTGTTCCACTCGTCTTCCTAGAAGATGTACTAGGAACTCCAGAGAGTGAGCGTAAGCATGAGAATCACTATTCCGTTGTCGTCGTACGTAAAGGAGATAAGATGGCGGCGATTGTAGTAGATTCCTTTATTGGTCAACAAGAAGTGGTGCTAAAGACGCTTGGGACTTACTTAACTAATGTACACAGTGTATTCGCCATTTCTGGCGCGACTATTCTTGGCGATGGGCAAGTTGCACTAATTATTGATACAAATGCGCTAATTAAATAGAGGGGGCAATCCGAATGACACAAAGTCAAATGGAAGAAACAAAAGTCATTGTATTTCAGTTGAAGAATGAAGAATATGGAGTACCAGTCAATCAAGTTGGTTCGATTGAACGGGTTCAACACATTACAAGAGTCCCGAATTCACCGGACTTCGTTAAAGGAGTTATTAATCTTAGAGGGATTGTTACGCCAGTTGTTGACCTTCGCACGCGCTTTGGTCTAGAAGAACTTGAACACCAAGAAAACACGAGAATGATTATTGTTCAAATGGATCAGATGCACGTTGGACTTGTTGTGGATGCAGCGAATGACGTAATTGATATCCCACAAGAAGCAATTGAGCCTGCTCCAGAAGTTGTTGGTTCTGTGGAAGCAGATTATATCAAAGGTGTTGCGAAGCTTGAAAAGCGATTACTGATTCTCTTAAACCTTGATAAAGTATTTTCTAATGCTGAAGTGAAGCAGTTACAGTCTGTAGAGGGGTAACGCCTATGTCAATTAAGCATTTAAAAGCACACCATATAGATGTGTTGAAAGAAATAGGGAATATTGGGGCGGGGCATGCAGCCACGTCCCTCTCTAAATTCGTAAATAAACAAATACATATCGAAGTCCCTTCTGTTAAGTTTATGGAAATAAATGAAATGATGGAATCATTAGGTGGTGCAGACACACCAATGGCTGCTTGTTTCCTTCGTATTGATGAAGATTTAAAGGGAGCCCTCTTCTTTTTACTGCCGGTTCATAAAGCGAATGATTTAATCCAACGGTTAACGAGTAGCTCCGCTGATTTAACCCAGTCCACTCCAGATTCCATTGCTGTATCTGCATTCCAGGAAGTGGGGAATATTGTAGCTGGTTCATACTTGTCTGCTTTAGGAGATTTCACTGGACTACACATTCATCCTTCCGTACCAGGCGTGACAGTAGACATGATTGGAGCCATTCTTACCGCGGGTCTTGTAGAACTCTCGGAAGAATCTGATTATGCGATTGTTATTGACACAGTAGTCTATGAAGCTAGTGATGAGCTCCCGGTTGATGGACACTTTTTTGTGATGCCGGACCCTGGTTCATATGAGTCTTTATTCCGGTCGTTAGGTATACAAGTATGAAACAATCGTATAAAAATGTGATAAAAGTCGGGATTGCTGACCTCCAATTTGTGGAATCGCCTAATACAATCCGAACGTCTGGTCTTGGCTCATGTGTCGGGATTATTCTCTTTGATGAACGATTAAAGCTCGGCGGCATGGCGCACATCATGCTGCCAGATTCAAAAGCGAACCGTGCTAAGCCTTGTAATCGAGCAAAGTATGCAGATACAGCCATTGACGATTTGTTTCATAAACTTCTAGAGAAGAAAGCGGCAACGTACAGACTTAAAGCCAAGATTGCTGGTGGGGCGCAGATGTTTGCCTACGCATCAAGTAGTGACGTGATGAGGATTGGTGAACGAAACATCGAAGCTGTGAAAGAGAAGCTTTCGCAGTTGAAAATTCCAATCGTAGCAGAAGATACGGGTGGAAATAGTGGAAGAACAATTGAATTTGACCCTGAGGATGCATCCTTGATGATTCGAACTGTCAACAAAGGGGTGATCACTATATGATGGCTGGGTCAATGAAATGGAACCTGTGGAGTGCGACTGGGTTAGGGTTGCTGGCATTTGGTTTGGCGATTCAGTCTAATACGATGCCCACCACGTTCATTCGAACGGGCATCATTTTTACATTGGTCTACATTGTTGTCTTCGGATTTCGATGGTTAGTCAAACAAGCCATTATCGAAGGACCACCATCTTTAAAGAATGTAGACGAAGCACATGAGACGAACAAAACGACGGATGTAAAGGATGACCCCATGCAGAATGTGTCCATTGAGGAAACATCTGAAATGGTGAAACAATTGTTAAGAGAAGACGATAACTAGTTCATACATACTATAAAGGAGGGTACCGATGTCAGAACATTCACATGCAGCAGAACTTCAACTTTGGAAAAGGTGGCTAGATCAGGAAGATTTTGATGCAGCTAACGAACTCGTACAAAAATATATGTATCTTGTCCACTATCATATGCAGAGGATCTCTGTACATCTGCCCCAGAATGTAAGCAAAGAAGATATTAAAAGCTTAGGGCTTGTTGGACTATATGATGCATTAAAGAAGTTTGATTTAAATCGGGATTTGAAATTTGATACGTATGCATCGTTTCGCATTCGTGGAGCCATCATGGATGGTCTCCGTAAAGAAGACTGGCTACCTCGCTCTGTACGAGACAAATCGAAAAAGGTGGAACAAACTGCTGAACAGCTTGAGCAGACTTTACGAAGAGCACCGACCTCTGAAGAGATTGCTCATGAATTAGGTATGGAGCCTCATGAAGTGGAAACGGCCATTAAAGATTCTTTATTCGCAAATGTTCTTTCCATAGAAGAAAAAGCTAAAGACCAATCCGAAGATCATAAAGAGGGGATTGGCTATTCCATTCCGGATTCATATATCCCTACTCCTCTGAGTCAGCTTGAACAACAAGAAAACTACGAAGAGTTGGAAGCTGGCATCAAGCAATTGAACGAAAAAGAACAATTGGTTATTAGTTTGTTCTATAATGAAGAACTGACGTTAACGGAAATAGGGCACATCTTAGGGCTAACAACGTCTAGAATTTCACAAATTCATTCCAGAGCTTTGTTTAAGTTGCGAAACATCTTATCAACGCTCTCTGGATAGGATTCAGGTGAGAGGGGGATTGAACTATGGAAGAACAAGCAGTCGAAAAGGGGGATTTACATCAGTATTTTAAGATAGAGGTAGATTCTTCAAGAATTTACGCTTCCCTTTCTATGCGAAAGCCACTGACGACTGAACTACAGTGGAAATGGTCACAAGAAGAGGTTACAGAATTTCTTGAAGCGAACCATATCGTATATGGAATGATTGAAGAATCTCTTGAGCGATTAAGGAATGGAACTCTATCAGAAGAGGATTTCCCGTTGGACCTTGCGAAAGGCCAAGAGCCCATGCATGGTGAACATGGTTCTGTAACGTACCATATCCAGTCTGATGAGCCGATTTCATATGAAGAGGGGGAACCGATGGATTTCCGTGAGGTAATGCGGATCCCCTCTTTAAATAAAGGCGACAAAATCTTAACAATCAAACCTCCTACTGATGGAGAACCTGGTGTGAATGTGCACAATGTTGTCATACCTGCTGTTCCAGGGAAACTAGTTAAACTACAGCCTGGGAAAAATGTTCGGTTGGATGATGTGAACCACTCGATGTATGCCACAGAAGACGGACAAGTTAGTGTGGGACCCCGTCTTGTGCAAGTACATAACGTTTATCAAGTGGATGAGGACATCAGTATGAAAGTCGGTAATTTGGACTTTGTTGGTACCATCGTGATTAAAGGTAATGTGCCAACTGGCTATACGATTAAAGCCGGTGGGGACATTCATGTCAATGGACTTGTAGAAGGCGCAACCCTGATTGCAGAAGGGTCGATTTATATCTCTGAAGGGGTTGCCGCTACTGGTAAAGGCGGCGTATATGCGAAGGGTGATGTACACTCAGGGTACATTAATCAAGGATATGTAGAGGCAGATCACAATATCTTCGTTGAGAAAGCGATTATACATAGTGAATGTATAGCAAGTGAAAATGTCCATTGCACATACGGCAACATTTTCGGGGGTTCGGTTTCAGCTGGAAAGAAAGTCGAGTCGAAAGATGTGGGGAACAAAATGAACACCCACACCGAAATTTTCTTTGGAACAAATAAGAAAGTAGTAGAGCGTGAACTCTATTTGTCTTCGAAAAAGGCAGAGCTTGAAGACATGATTGTTAAACTACGAAAGTTAGGCGATGCGCTACAGTTAAAAGAAAAACAAACAGGTGCATTGATCGGTAAAGACCGGATTACAAAGCTTCGGCAGAAAAGTTCTCTACATAATAGCGAGCAGCTGCTTGAAAAGGTAACCGAAGAATGGGAAGAGTTGCAACAAGCGTTTGGGGACATGGCACAATCCATGCTTGAGACATCCGGAGTTCTACATGGCCAAGTCACCATTGCTTTCGGGAAATACAAGCGGACTACAACCCATTCCATCTCACACGCGACCGTCAGGATGGAAGACGGAGAAATTCATATTGATTAACCGACTGGTAAAGAAGGAGACATACGATGATCGGATTTTTTGTCGTCGTTAGCATTATCGTGCACGCCATTACGCTCTTGTCGTTAGTTGTGCTATCGTTACGTGTATCGAAAACGAAAGAGCTTGAACTTCGACAAGAGCAAGTGGCTAGACAAGTAGAAGAAACGATGAGTGCCTATCTACTAGATTTGAAAGAGGAAAATGAACGTCTATTGAATATGTTGAGTGGAAATGGCTACAATGATAACGCCAGTGGAGATACTTCTTCATCAAATAAGGGAGTAGACCTTCAAGTGAATGACTCTAACAAAGAGGTTGTAGAAGCATATTCTCCGCCAATTCCGCAACCAGCAGAAGATGTGGATACATACATCCCTTCACAAGATTCACAAGTATTGGCGCTTGCTTCTGAAGGGTATTCAGTGGAAGAAATCGCAAGAACATTGAACAAAGGAAAAGTAGAAGTAGAGTTAATCTTGAAATTTCAACAACGAAAATAGCAATACACCTTGCGAATGATATAACCGTATGGTATAGTAACTTCTGGTGTTAATACACACGCTTGTCGATTCGTGCAGATGGTGCTCTGGTTGAGTTGCTGCTCGAAGATGACATAAGCGGAGGAAAATCAACCATTAGGAGGAAACAAATCATGTCTGTAATTTCTATGAAACAGCTTCTTGAGGCTGGTGTACATTTCGGTCACCAAACTCGTCGCTGGAACCCAAAAATGAAGAAATATATCTTCACAGAGCGTAACGGAATCTACATCATTGACCTACAAAAAACGGTTAAGAAAGTAGACGAAGCGTTCAACTACGTTAAAGAGGTTGCTGCTAACGGTGGTAACATCCTATTCGTAGGTACGAAAAAACAAGCACAAGAGTCTGTTAAAGAAGAGGCTACTCGTGCAGGCCAATACTACATCAACCAACGTTGGTTGGGTGGTACGCTTACTAACTTTGACACAATCCGTAAACGTATCAACCGTCTAAAAGACATCGAGCGTATGGAAGAAGACGGTACGTTTGACGTGCTTCCTAAAAAAGAGGTCGTTGAAATCCGTAAAGAACAAGATCGTCTTGAGAAGTTCCTAGGCGGTATTAAAGAAATGAACAGCATCCCTGATGTTATGTTCATCATTGACCCTCGTAAAGAGCGTATCGCTGTTGCGGAAGCTAAGAAGTTGAACATTCCAATCGTAGGTATCGTTGATACGAACTGCGACCCAGATGAAATCGACTATGTAATCCCAGCAAACGACGACGCTATTCGCGCTGTCAAGCTTCTAACTGCTAAAATGGCAGACGCTGTACTTGAAGCGAAACAAGGCGAAGCTACTGAAGATGTAGCTGAAGAAGCAGCGGAAGCTGAATCAGTAGAAGAGTAAGAATGTATGAAAGGTGATAAGAGGTAAAGCCTTTTATCACCTTTTTTTACAATACGAGGCACATATACTAAAGGAGGCATTTACTTATGGCTGTAACAGCTAAGATGGTAAAAGAACTACGTGAAAAAACTGGCGCAGGTATGATGGATTGTAAAAAGGCGCTAACCGAAACTGATGGTGACATGGACAAAGCGATCGACTGGCTTCGTGAGAAAGGAATCTCTAAAGCTCAGAAGAAAGCAGACCGTATTGCTGCTGAAGGTTTAACTCATATTGCAACAGAAGGTAACAAAGCAGTTATTCTTGAAGTGAACTCTGAAACAGACTTTGTTGCGAAGAACGAAGAGTTCAAAAACCTTCTAAACGAATTAGGTCAACACCTTGTGAAACAAACTCCTGCTACTGTAGAAGAAGCGCTTGAGCAGCCTCTACACGGTGAAGGTCAAACGTTAAACGACTACATCACAGCAGCAATTGCTAAAATTGGTGAGAAACTTTCTCTACGTCGTTTCGAAATCGTTGAGAAGACTGACAACGATGCATTCGGTGCTTACCTACACATGGGTGGCCGCATTGGCGTACTTTCTCTTCTTGAAGGAACTACAGAAGAAGCTGTTGCGAAAGATATCGCAATGCACGCTGCCGCTGTTAGCCCACGCTACGTAAACCGTGATGAGGTTCCTGAAGAAGAAGTAAACCAAGAGCGCGAAGTTCTTAAGAAAGAAGCACTTGCAGAAGGTAAGCCTGAGAACATCGTTGAGAAAATGGTTGAAGGTCGTCTGAACAAATTCTTCGAAGGCATTGTTCTTACAGAGCAAGCATTTGTTAAAGACCCAGACCAAAAAGTTAAGAAGTACGTTGGCGACAACGGTGCTTCCATTAAGTCATTCATTCGTTACGAAGTAGGCGAAGGCATGGAGAAACGTGAAGAAAACTTTGCTGAAGAAGTAATGAACCAAGTGAACAAATAAATTGGACTGAAGAGATAGGGGACACACTGTGTTCCCTATTTTCAAAAGTCTACATATAATGACTACGATTTTTTGGAGGTTACTATGACAACAACTCGCTACCGTCGTGTTTTGCTTAAAATAAGTGGAGAAGCCTTGAGTGGTTCCCAAGGATTCGGTCTAGAGCCGCCAATTGTTCAAACAGTGGCTAGACAAGTAAAGGAAATATCAGAACTTGGTGTCGAAGTTGCCGTCGTAGTAGGCGGTGGAAACTATTGGCGTGGTAAAGTAGGTAGTGAAGTAGGCATGGACCGTGCGACTGCTGATTACATGGGGATGCTTGCAACGGTTATGAACTCCTTAGCCATGCAAGACAGCCTTGAGAATATCGGGATTCCAACGCGCGTGCAAACTTCCATTGAAATGCGTCAAGTTGCAGAGCCGTACATTCGCCGCAAAGCAATACGTCATTTAGAAAAGAAACGTGTGGTTATTTTTGCTGCTGGTACAGGGAATCCGTACTTCTCTACGGATACAACTGCTGCATTGCGCGCAGCTGAAATTGAAGCAGACGTTATTTTAATGGCTAAAAACAATGTTGATGGTGTATACAACGACGATCCGAAGCAGAATAAAGACGCTGTTAAATATGAAGAGCTGTCCTACCTTGACTTATTAAATGAAGGTCTTGGAGTTATGGATTCCACTGCATCAACATTATGTATGGACAACGATATCCCACTTCTAGTATTCTCGATTACGGAAGAAGGAAATATCAAAAAAGCCGTTCTAGGCGAAAATATTGGAACGATAGTGAGGGGAAAATAATATGTCAGATTTAACACAACAAATGACAGAAGATATGAAACAATCCGTGCAATCATTCTCTCGTACGCTTGCTACAGTACGAGCAGGTCGTGCCAACCCAGCCATTCTTGACCCAGTTAAAGTGGACTATTACGGTATGGCAACGCCTTTAAATCAATTGGCAAGTATTTCAACACCTGAAGCGCGCCTTCTTGTCATTACACCATTTGATAAATCCGCAATCAACGAAATTGAAAAGGCAATCCAAAAAGCTGATCTAGGCCTTTCACCTTCAAGTGATGGTACAGTAGTTCGCATCAACATTCCAGCACTAAACGAAGAGCGCCGTAAAGACCTTGTGAAATTGACTAAGAAATATGCAGAAGAAGCAAAGGTCCAAATCCGTAACATTCGTCGTGATACAAATGACGCTCTTAAGAAGCAAGAGAAAGATGGCGACATCACTGAAGACGATCTACGTAACCTTCAAGATGACGTTCAAAAAGCAACCGATAAGCATATCGCTGACATCGATGAGCTTGCGAAGAACAAAGAGCAAGAAATCATGGAAGTTTAATTCATTTGCCTGTACAATGAATAAAGATGACCCTCTTTTCATAAGGGGGTTTTTTAACATTTTGGCTTCTGTCAGGATGAAGAAGAGTCTTTTTGTTTCGACAGGGAGAGTCTTCTACACAACTTGGAACGAAATTTGAAATCCCCCAGTGATTAACGGAGGAATATGTATGTCCTTTAAACTTCCTTTTACAAAGAAGACAACGAATGAACAGGTAAGCTATGATTTAGATCCAACCAATCTACCGAAGCATGTAGCCGTGATTATGGATGGAAACGGTCGTTGGGCGAAGAAAAGAGGCCTCCCTCGTATTGCAGGTCATAAAGAGGGAATGAATGTAGTAAAGAAAGTTGTCAACCATGCCTCCCAGTTAAACATCGAAGCCCTTACCCTCTATGCCTTCTCAACAGAGAACTGGAAGCGACCGAAGCCAGAGGTTGAATTCATCATGAAACTGCCTGTCGAATTTTTAGGTACATATTTACCTGAACTTATTGAGAATAATGTACGTGTGCAAACCATTGGGAATGTTTCCTCCTTACCTGAGCACACACAACGTTCTGTGCGCTCAGCTATTGAGCAGACGAAACAAAACACAGGCCTCATTCTTAACTTTGCTTTAAACTATGGAAGCCGTGGAGAAATGGTGGATGCTATGCAAGCTATTGCAGCTGAAGTTAAACAAGGTACCATTTCACCGGAGCAAATTGATGAAGACCTGATTGGGTCTCATTTATATACGAGTAACTTGCCTGATCCGGATTTACTCATTCGGACGAGCGGTGAAATACGTTTAAGCAATTATATGTTATGGCAATTGGCCTACTCTGAGTTTTGGTTTACAGACGTGCTGTGGCCAGATTTCAGTGAGGAACTATTCGAAAAAGCCCTCTACGACTACCAACAAAGGAAACGTCGATACGGAGGGGTATAAGGTGTTGACAGAAACATGAAACAACGAGTTGTAACAGCTATAATATTTGGTTTATTGCTCATCCCGATTATTTTCTTCGGGGAGTTGCCTTTTGAAATCCTCGTCTACGGGATTGCAACGATTGGGCTAATCGAGTTGTTGCGTATGCGCAAGATTCACCCTGCTTCATTCCCAGGCATCGTGACAATTTTATTATTGTGGGCACTACTAGTCCCAACACAGCCTTTAGTCATCTTTGACTTTATTGAGATGTCTAAATCGGAAGCCATACTATTGGCTGTCTTTATCTTGTTGGCATATACCGTACTTGTGAAAAATAAATTTACTTTTGATGAGGTAGGTTTTCTTATCTTATCTGCCATTTATGTAGGGATGGGCTTTTATTATCTTATCTTAACTAGAGATGCGGATAATGGAAGAAGCTTTGTCTTCTTTACTCTATTCCTCATTTGGGCAACCGATACAGGAGCGTATCTATTTGGACGTGCATTCGGTAAGCGGAAGCTTTGGCCGAAGATTAGTCCAAAGAAAACCATTGAAGGCTCACTAGGCGGCGTTCTCATGGCTATTGCGGTGGGTATTGTGTTTCAAATGATTATTCCATTTGATGCGTCTATGGTCTTCATTATAATCGTAGCTATTATTATATCTGTATTTGGTCAAATTGGTGACTTAGTAGAGTCAGCATATAAACGACACTATTCAGTTAAAGATTCTGGCAAGCTGTTGCCAGGTCATGGGGGCGTATTAGACCGTTTCGACAGTCTGATTTTTGTGCTGCCTATTCTACATTTCATACATTTTATCTAAGAGACGTTAGGGGAGTTGCGTAAGTGAAACAAATCGCTTTATTGGGCGCTACTGGGTCAATCGGCATACAGACGCTAGACGTCATAAGAGAACATCGTGATCAGTTTTCGCTGTATGCGATGGCGTTTGGCAAAAACGTAGAAAAGGCTTTGCCGCTCATACAAGAATTTAAACCCCAATTAATTGTGGTACAAGATTTCGACACGAAGCGTAAAATTCAGCACGGAGTAGGGGATGCGAAAGTACTCATCGGGACAGAAGGCATGGTGGAGGCTTCTGTTCAAGAAGAAGTAGACGTTGTCTTAAATGCAGTCATGGGTAGTGTAGGTCTTTCTGCAACGCTCGCTGCTATTCGTGCAAAGAAACAGATTGCGATTGCCAATAAAGAAACGCTCGTTACAGCTGGCCATTTGGTCATGGCTGAAGCGAAGAAATATGGCGTAGATTTGCTTCCTGTAGACAGTGAGCACTCCGCAATCTTCCAAAGCCTAAATGGCGAACGTAAGGAAGATGCGACGCGTCTTATCTTAACTGCATCTGGTGGAAGCTTTCGAGACTATAGCCGTGATGATTTGAAGAATGTGACCGTTGAAGATGCTCTCAATCATCCAAACTGGAGTATGGGATCTAAGATTACAATCGATTCTGCTACGATGATGAACAAGGGGCTTGAAGTCATTGAAGCCCATTGGCTTTTTGATATGCCCTATGAGAAGATAGATGTAATCATGCATAAAGAAAGTGTGATTCACTCTTTAGTTGAATATACTGATAAGAGTGTAATTGCTCAGCTTGGAACGCCCGACATGAAAGTACCAATTCAATATGCCTTAACGTACCCTAATCGGCTTGAATTAGCGAATACGAAATCACTAGACTTAGTGGAAATTGGGAAGCTACATTTTAGTGAAATGAGCTTTGAGCGATTCCCAGCTTTAAAGATGGCTTATGAGGCTGGCCGTGTCGGTGGTACGATGACCACTGTCTTGAATGCTGCAAATGAACAAGCCGTTGACCTGTTCTTACACGGTCACATCCCTTTTCTAACAATCGAACACTACATTGAGCGGGCGTTGGAGGAACATACGTTAATAGAGACGCCTAGCTTAGAAGAGATTCAACAGATTGATTACGAGACTCGGGTACGGGTGCAGCAGTACGTAAAATAAAAGGGTAGGTGTTGACAATGGAAATGGGTACCATCCTTGCATTTGTCTTTATGTTTAGTTTGCTCGTATTTATACACGAGCTTGGTCACCTGATTTTCGCGAAGCGAGCAGGCATGCTTGCGCGTGAATTTGCAATTGGATTTGGACCTAAAATCTTTAATTATCGTAAGAACGAGACGCTCTATACAGTACGTTTGCTTCCATTAGGAGGTTACGTGCGTGTGGCAGGAGATGACCCGGAAATTGTTGAAATTAAGCCTGGACATCATGTCGGCTTAGAGTTTAATGAGGACGGCAAAGTTGCCAAGATTGTCATGAACAATAAGACGAAGCATCCGAATGCACGTGTCATTGAAGTAGAGCGTGCCGATTTAGACCATGAACTCGTTATTCGCGGCTTTGAGCCAGGTGAAGAGGAGCGATTGACATTCTCGGTAGACCCGAAAGCGGATTTCGTGATGGATGGTACAGAAACGCAAATAGCGCCTTTCGACCGCCAGTTCGGTTCTAAATCGGTCCCGCAACGAGCGATGCAATTATTTGCAGGTCCTATGATGAACTTCTTGCTCGCTATTGTCATCTTCATCATCATTGGTTTCACTCAAGGAATTCCTGTAGATGAAGCCAAGCTTGGATCAGTCAATGAAGGTTCTCCAGCTGCATCCGCAGGACTTCAAGAAGGGGACGAAATTATCCAAGTAGGGGAGGAGCCCGTTGATACATGGGGCGAATTCACTGAAGTAATTCGTGCGAATCCAAATGAAGAATTGGGATTAAGAATCAAGCGTGATGGAAGTACCATTGACTCTGCAGTAACTCCTGCTGAAGTAACCCAACAAGGCCAAACGATTGGACAGATTGGTGTTATGCAAGCAACAGAAGTGACCATTGGTGGTACATTTAAATATAGTTTGACACAAACATATGAATACGGAACGCTGATCCTAACAAGTGTTGGGAAACTAATTACGGGTCAATTCTCAATCGACCAATTATCTGGTCCAGTGGGCATATACAATGCAACTGACCAAGTCATTCAAAACAGCTGGTCGAATTATTTGCCATTCGTTGCTTTTGTAAGCATCAACTTAGGCATCATGAACCTCCTACCGCTCCCGGCTTTAGACGGAGGACGATTGTTGTTCGTGGGAATTGAAGCTGTAAGAGGGAAGCCGATTGATCCTCAGAAAGAGGGCGTCGTGCATTTTATTGGCTTCGCGTTGCTATTTTTACTTATGATTATGGTGACGTGGAATGATATTCAACGATTATTTTAATTGAAATTTTTATAGAGAAAATTGAGGTGCTTATGGATGAAACAGAGTGAAATGCTGTTACCAACATTACGTGAAAATCCTGCAGATGCAGATATTAAGAGTCATCAGTTACTAGTACGTGCAGGTTTCATCCGTCAAGTCGCATCTGGCATCTACTCTTACCTTCCTGTTGGACAACGTGTCCTTCGAAAAGTAGAACAGATTGTACGCGAGGAGATGGAGAAAGCAGGTTCGATGGAAATGATTATGCCTGCTCTACAACCATCTGAACTATGGAAAGAAACAGGGCGTTGGAATAATTTCGGACCTGAACTGATGCGAATCCATGACCGTCATGGTCGAGAATTTGCAATGGGTGCTACTCATGAAGAAGTCGTTACAGGGCTAATTCGTGACACGGTCAATACGTACAAGCGCCTACCCCTTAATGTGTATCAAATTCAAACGAAATTCCGTGATGAGAAGCGACCTCGCTTCGGGTTGTTGCGTGGACGTGAATTCCTAATGAAGGATGCGTACACGTTCCACGATTCTTATGAAAGCTTAGATGTTGCTTACGATAGAATGTTTACTGCCTATCAGAATATCTTTAGCCGTCTAGGATTAAACTTCCGTGCGGTTATTGCGGATTCCGGTGCCATGGGTGGTAAAGATACACACGAATTTATGGTTCTCTCAGAAGTTGGTGAAGATACAATTGCTTATTCCGATGAGAGCAGTTATGCGGCGAACATTGAAATGGCTCCAGTTGTAGCGACGTATGAGAAACAGAATGAAGAGCCGAAAGAGAAACAAAAAGTAGAAACGAAAGATATGAAGACGATGGAGCAAGTCGCGGATTATCTTGGTCATACAGTAGAAGAGGGCATCAAGTCGTTGATGTTCAAAGTTGATGAGAAGCTTGTGCTTGTCCTTACACGCGGCGATCATGAAGTGAACGATGTGAAGCTTAAGAACTTATACGATGCTTCTTACATTGACTTGGCAACAGAAGAAGAGACACGTGCTGCGATGAATGCGGGCTTTGGTTCGCTTGGTCCAATTGATGTTCCAGAGAATGTTGAAATTGTAGCGGACAACGCTGTACAAGCGTTAGTAAATGCTTCTTGTGGAGCGAATGAAGACGGCTATCACTACATCAACGTCACGCCTCATGTAGACTTTGAAGTGAGTCAGTTTGCAGACCTTCGCTTTATTGAAGAAGGAGACCCATCTCCAGACGGCAAAGGCACGATTGTATTTGCTAAAGGAATTGAAGTAGGACATGTATTTAAACTAGGTGAATTCTATGCAGACAAGATGGGCGCTAAATTCCTAGATGAGAACGGGAAAGCAAAAACGATGGTAATGGGCTGTTACGGCATCGGTATTTCACGAACACTCGCATCTATTGTAGAACAATATCATGATGAGTCAGGAATTACTTGGCCTAAACAGATTGCCCCGTATCAAGTTCATTTGCTATCATTAAATGTGAAGAAAGAAGAGCAAAAAGAGCTTGCAGATTCCATTTATCATACACTTGTAGCAGCTGGTGTTGAAGTTCTTTATGATGACCGTAAAGAACGAGCTGGTGTGAAATTCACTGATAGTGATTTAGTCGGAATTCCACTACGAATTACAGTAGGGAAGCGTGCTTCAGAAGGTGTTGTAGAATTTAAAGAACGCCTGACTGGAGAACAAGACGAAATCCACCAAGAAGAATTATTAAATCGAATTAACGCCTTTTATAAATAGGCTTCCTAATTAGGTACCTTCTGACAGGAGGTACCTATCTTTTGCTTTAAACCGGGGAGGAAATTAGCATGGCAAACCTGTCACAAAAAGAAAAAATGAGCGTGTTACTTGAACAGATTAATATGCCGGTAGAAGTAGTCGAGAACTATTTCAGCGAAAGTTACCTGACACGTCTTGTAGTAAACAAAGTAACGAAAGAATGGATCTTTCAATTTCACATTGAGACCATCTTACCCCCAGATGTGTATCAACTCTTCTCATCCAAACTGATGGAAGCATTTCGTCATTTAGCAACCGTTCGCTGGTCTATCACGACAACCGATAAAACGTTGTCTGATGAGCAGATAGGTGATTATTGGCAGCATTTTGTTCAATCAATTCCTGACCTGTCACCGGCGTATAAAGGGGTGCTCTATGAGCAAGTACCAGAGGTGGATGGAGGTAAACTTCACATCTATGCGCGGAACGGAGCTGAATCAGAAGCATTGAAGAAGAGGCTAACAGAGCCTTTCCAACAATTCTGTACAATGGTGGGTGCTTCTCAATATGCGTTAACGATTAGCGTTCGTTCATCAGAAGAAGACTTGAAGAAGTTTAGAGAACAGCGTTCAGAAGAAGACCGCACACTTGTACAGAAAGCCATTCATGATAAAGAGCAGAAATCAAAAGATGATGAAGAAGTGTTACACGAAGGACCACTACTTCTTGGGTATAACATTAAGGAAGCCCCTGAACAAATGGAGACCATACAAGAAGAAGAGAATCGTATGGTTATTCAAGGTCATATCTTTGATGTAGAAGTACGTGAATTACGCTCTGGCCGTAGCCTCTTGATCATTAAAATGACTGATTACACCGATTCACTTTCTGTGAAGATGTTCTCCCGTGGAGATGAAGACGTGGAGAAGTTCGGTCGTGTGAAGAAGGGCATGTGGGTGAAAGCGAAAGGAAAGATTCAAACCGATAACTTCACGAACGAGTTAACGATGATGGCAAGCGACTTAAACGAAGTGAAGCCTGTGAAGCGTATGGACCAAGCGGCTGAAGGAGAAAAGCGTGTTGAGCTCCATGCACACACCGCTATGAGCCAGATGGATGCGACTGTATCTGCTTCGAGGCTAATTCAACAAGCGGCTGATTGGGGCCATAAGGCAATTGCCATTACTGACCACGGTGTTGTACAAGCCTATCCAGAAGCTTATAGCGCAGGTCAAAAGCACGGTGTGAAAGTGCTCTACGGGATTGAGGCGAACATTGTAGATGATGGTGTGCCGATTGCCTATTCAGAGCAAGACCGCAATCTTGCGACAGACGAATATGTTGTCTTTGACGTTGAGACAACAGGTCTTTCCGCAGTTTATGACACCATTATTGAGCTTGCAGCAGTTAAGGTTCGAGAAGGAGAGATTGTTGACCGCTTTGAATCCTTTGCAAACCCCCACGAGCCATTGTCAGATACGACAACGGAGTTAACAGGTATTACAGACGACATGGTGAAAGATGCACCAGAAGTAGAGCAAGTGATTGAGGATTTCTACCAATGGATGGGTGATTCTATACTAGTCGCCCACAACGCAAGCTTTGATATGGGCTTCTTGAACGCAGGACTTGAGAAGATAGGCCGCGAGCATGCGAAGAACCCGGTCATTGATACACTTGAGCTAGCACGTCTCTTATTACCAAATTTGAAGAATCACCGACTCAATACGCTTTGTAAACAATTCGACATTGAGTTAACCCAGCACCACCGTGCAATTTATGATGCTGAGGCAACTGGATATTTAATGTGGAAGCTTGTGAAAGAAGCTGCGAAGAAAAAAGAGATCCATAATCATAATGAGCTTAATAAATACATGGGCGAAGGCAATGCTTATCAACGAGCGCGTCCATTCCATGCCATTCTGCTTGCACAAACGCAAGAAGGCTTGAAAAATATTTATAAGCTTGTTTCTATGGCTCATGTGAACTATTTCTATCGTGTGCCTCGTATCCCAAGGTCTCAGTTGAACAAGCTGCGTGAAGGCGTTCTTGTAGGCTCTGGATGTGACAAAGGTGAAGTCTTTGAAGCCATGATGCAGAAATCAAAGGACGAAGCGGCACGAGTGGCTCAATTCTATGACTACATTGAAATTCAGCCACCATCAAATTACTATCACCTGATTGAGAAGGAACTCGTGCGAAATGAAGCACATTTATATGATATATTAAAGAATCTTGTAGACATGGCTGATGAATTAGGAAAGCCAGCGGTAGCAACAGGAAATACGCACTACATTGACCCTCATGAGAAAATGTACCGGAAAATTCTCGTTGCTTCTCAAAGCGGAAATCCATTGAATCGACAGACACAGCCAGACGTACATTTTAAAACGACACCAGAGATGATTGAATCGTTCAAGTTTCTCGGAGTCGATAAAGCGAAAGAAGTCGTTGTTGCGAACACACAAAAAGTCGCAGACATGGTCGATGATGTGAAGCCGGTGAAAGATGATTTATATACTCCGAACATTGAAGGGGCTAACGACGAAATTCGTCAAATGAGTTACGACCGAGCAAAGAGTATCTATGGTGAACCTGTTCCAGAGATCGTAACGAAGCGATTAGAGAAAGAGCTTGAGAGTATCATTGGGAACGGATTTGCCGTTATTTATTTAATCTCACAGAAGATTGTTAAGAAATCCTTAGACGATGGGTATCTTGTAGGTTCGAGGGGGTCCGTTGGTTCCTCGCTCGTTGCGACGATGACGGAGATTACAGAGGTAAACCCTCTTCCGCCACATTACGTTTGTCCACAGTGTCAGAAGTCTGAATTCTTCACAGATGGTTCTGTAAGTTCAGGTTACGACTTACCTGAGAAAGATTGTCCTGATTGTAACGTTCCATATGTGAAAGACGGACAGGACATTCCGTTTGAAACGTTCCTTGGATTTAAAGGTGACAAAGTTCCGGATATTGACTTGAACTTCTCTGGGGAGTATCAGCCACGTGCGCACAACTATACGAAAGTTCTATTCGGAGAAGAGAATGTCTATCGTGCCGGTACGATTGGTACAGTAGCTGAGAAGACGGCCTTTGGCTATGTGAAAGGCTACGCTGGAGACCATGACCTTCACTTTAAGAATGCCGAAGTAGAACGTCTTGTCCAAGGGTGTACCGGAGTGAAGCGAACAACAGGACAACACCCAGGTGGAATCATTGTTGTTCCAGATGATCAAGAGATTTACGATTTTACGCCAATCCAATATCCGGCGGATGATAAAACGTCTGAATGGATGACGACGCATTTTGACTTCCACTCTATTCACGATAACTTGTTAAAGTTAGATATTCTTGGGCACGATGACCCAACTGTTATCCGTATGTTGCAAGATTTGAGTGGCATTGATCCGAAGACTATCCCGACAGATGACCCTGAGGTTATGAAGATTTTCAGTGGACCAGAAGTGCTTGGCGTCGCACCTGAAGACATTATGTGTAAGACAGGCACGCTCGGTGTACCTGAGTTTGGTACGCGATTTGTAAGGCAGATGCTAGAAGATACAAAGCCATCAACCTTCTCTGAACTTGTCATTATTTCAGGCCTTTCCCACGGTACGGATGTATGGCTAGGAAATGCCGACCAGCTTATTAATGATGGAATTTGTACCATATCTGAAGTAATCGGATGTCGTGATGACATCATGGTTTATCTCATGCATAAAGGACTTGATCCTTCTATGGCTTTCACCATTATGGAGTTTGTTCGTAAAGGTCGCGGGTTGAAGGATGAATGGATTGAAGAGATGAAGAAGCATGGTGTGCCGGACTGGTACATTGAGTCTTGTAAGAAGATTAAATACATGTTCCCGAAAGCACACGCAGCTGCCTATGTTCTTATGGCTGTAAGGATTGCATACTTCAAAGTTCACTATCCAATTTACTTCTACGCAGCATATAACACCGTACGTGCGAGTGATTTCGACATTGATACGATGGTGAAAGGGAAAGATGCGATTGGAAAGCGTATCGAAGAGATTACTCAAAAAGGGCTAGATGCTACACCGAAAGAAAAGAGTTTACTCACCGTGTTGGAATTGGCACTTGAGATGACTGCGAGAGGGTACAAGTTCCAATCTGTTGATTTGTATCGCTCGAAAGCTTCTGAATTTATCGTCGAGGGCGACACGCTCATTCCTCCATTCAATTCGATTGATGGCCTAGGTACGAACGCGGCTATTAACATCGTGAATGCACGAGAGAATGGGGAGTTCTTGTCGAAAGAAGACTTGCGTGAACGGAGTCGTATTTCAAAGACCGTACTCGAATATTTAGACAATCACGGATGCTTAGAAGGTCTTCCGGACCAGAACCAGTTATCCTTGTTCTAATACACGGCTTGCCATTCATGCTGATGTATGGTATATTTCAAGAGGTATGACATAAGATACGACTAGACTTAAAGAGTGGGGTAACCCACTCTTTCGTATTACTTACTACCTTTGTTTTTGATGTTATTCCCTGCTGACTTGCCAGCAGGGAATTTTTGACGTCAAAATATACAGAGTATTACAGTAAAGGAGGGAGCTCAAATTGGGTAATCCTGATATGAAGCAGATAACAGAAAGGCTCGTGCAGCCAATTGTAGATGACATGAACCTTGAACTCGTAGATGTGGAGTTTACACAGGAAGGGAAGAATTGGTTCCTGCGTGTCTACGTAGACAAGGAAGGTGGCATTGACATCGAAGAGTGCGGCCAGGTCAGTGAGCAACTTAGTGAGAAACTAGATGAGGAAGATCCCATTACCTTCCCTTACTTTTTAGAAGTAGCATCACCAGGAGCTGAGCGTCCTTTAACTAAGAAAGAAGATTTCGAACAACATGTGGGACACCAGGTTCATGTGAAGCTCTATAATAAGATTGATGACGAAAAAGAATTTGAAGGGAAGCTTATTTCCTTCGAAAACGATACCGCTTCAATTGAAATCAAAGTAAAAACGAGAAAGAAAACAGTTGAGGTTCCATACGAGAATATCGCCAAAGCTCGACTAGCAGTTAGTTTTAATTAAAGGGGGCCACTACGGTGAGTAGCGAGCTATTTGACGCAATTGATTATTTAGAGAAAGAAAAAGGCATTAACAAAGAAGTGCTCATGGAAGCACTTGAAGCTGCCTTAATCTCTGCTTATAAGAAAAACTTTAAATCAGCTACAAATGTACGCGTTGATTTAGATGAAAAATCCGGTGGCATGTACGTTTACGCTCGTAAACAGATTGTTGAGGAAGTGCTTGATCCTCAACAGGAAATGTCCATTGACGAAGCAAAGAAAATCGATCCAAACTACGACATTGATGACGTACTTGAGATTGAAGTAACACCGAAAGATTTCGGTCGTATTGCAGCACAAGCGGCTAAGCAAGTCGTCACACAGCGTGTTCGTGAGGCGGAGCGAGGTGTAATCTTTAGTGAGTATGTTGACCGTGAAGATGATGTCATGACTGGCATTATTCAACGTAAGGATGCTCGTTTTACTTACATTAATTTAGGTAAAGTAGAAGCACGTCTTCCAGTTGCAGAACAAATGCCAACAGAAGAATATCACGTGCATGACCGCATTAAAGTGTATGTGACTAAAGTTGAGAACTCAAACAAGGGTCCTCATATCTACGTGTCCCGTACACACCCAGGTCTATTGAAGCGTCTCTTTGAGATGGAGGTTCCTGAAATTTACGACGGCACAGTTGAAATTACTTCTGTTGCTCGTGAAGCGGGAGACCGCTCTAAGATTTCTGTATACGCTCCAGACCCTGAGATTGATCCAGTAGGTTCTTGTGTAGGTCAGCGCGGTGGTCGTGTACAAGCAATTGTAAACGAATTAAAAGGCGAGAAAATTGATATTGTTCAATGGTCTGAAGACCCAGTTGTATACGTATCAAATGCCCTTAGCCCTGCTAAAGTATTGAAAGTACTTGTAGAGGAAGAGGACAAAGCAACAACTGTGATTGTTCCTGACTATCAACTCTCTCTTGCCATCGGTAAGCGCGGTCAAAACGCACGTCTAGCTGCGAAATTGACTGGTTGGAAGATTGACATTAAGAGTGAAACAGAAGCTCGTGAAGAAGGCCTGCTTGCTCAAGATGAAGAAATTAACGAAGAAGACATTGTAGAAGATTCCTTCTACTCTGCGATTGAAGATAATCCTTTCCATGACTAAGGAGGTATGAGCATGAGTACTTCCAAGAAGCAGCCACTACGTAAGTGTGTGGTAACGAAAGAAATGTTTCCAAAGAAGAGCCTCATTCGCGTAGTACGAAACAAAGAAGGGGAAGTCTTCGTAGATGAAACCGGGAAGAAGAATGGACGCGGAGCGTATGTTTCAAAAGATGAAGGGGTCATCGAAACAGCGCGCACAAAGAACATTCTCTCAACCCATTTAAATGCGAAAGTAGACAGCTCTCTATACGATGAGCTACTGTCTATAGTTAAGGGGAACAAGAGTGAATAGTCCTTATTTAAATGTGTTAGGCATCGCAGCCCGTGCACGGAAACTTACGTTCGGGGAAGATGCAATTGTGCGTGATATTCAACAAAAACGAGCCTACTTGGTTTTGTTAGCGAACGATACAGGAAAAAACACTAAGAAGAAGCTAATGGACAAATGTCAATCTTATGGAGTGCCGATTCGTGAAGTCGATGACCGCGACACGTTATCCAATGCGATTGGTAAAACCGGTAGAGTAGCAGTAGCTATTACAGATCGTGGTTTCGCATCTAAAATCACATCTATGCTCGATTGAATCTATTCGGGGGTGATGGAATGGCAAAAATGCGTGTGTACGAATATGCCAAAGAGCGAAACGTTTCCAGTAAAGAAGTGTTGACGAAGCTTGGGGAGTTGAAGATCGAAGTGACGAACCATATGTCTACACTTACAGACGAAACGAAAAAGAACTTAGATAAAGTATTCGCACCATCCAAAGACGAGACATCAAAGCCAAAGGCGAATAAAACTAAAACTACTAAAAAGGGTGACCACGTGAGAAAAGGTAAACAGAACAACCAGAATCAGAAGCGGAATCAAAATCAAGGAGGACAACGACCTCAACGTCAGCAAAAGCCAACACCTGAAAAGATTACATTCAGTGGGTCTTTAACAGTTGCAGAATTAGCAGAAAAGCTGAATAAAGATTCTTCTGAGATCATTAAGAAATTAATGTCTTTAGGTGTTATGGCAACGAAAAACCAAGACCTCGATGCAGACTCAATTGAGCTTATCTGCGGAGAGTTTAATGTTGAGGTTGAAGAAGAGGTTGTCGTTGATGAAACAGACCTAGATGTGTACATTAACGAAGAGGATGCACCTGAAAACCTTCAGATTCGTCCTTCAGTTGTGACAATCATGGGACACGTTGACCATGGTAAAACGACTCTTCTAGACACAATTCGTAAAACGAAAGTGACAGAAGGGGAAGCTGGCGGTATTACGCAGCATATCGGGGCTTACCAAGTTGAAGAAAACGGTAAACCTATTACATTCCTTGATACTCCAGGCCACGCTGCCTTTACTAGCATGCGTTCCCGTGGGGCTCAAGTTACAGATATCGCAATCATCGTCGTTGCGGCGGATGATGGTGTTATGCCACAAACTGTTGAAGCGATTAACCACGCGAAAGCAGCCGAGGTACCAATCATTGTCGCTGTAAACAAAATGGATAAAGAAGGCGCTAACCCGGACCGAGTGAAGCAAGAGCTTATGGAATATGAACTTGTTCCAGAAGAATTCGGTGGGGAGACAATCTTCGTACACCTTTCTGCTGTTAAAGGGGAAGGCATCGACGACCTACTTGAAATGATTGTATTGGTTAGCGAAGTAGAAGAATTTAAAGCCAACCCGAACCGTGCCGCTACAGGTACTGTAATCGAGGCGCAACTTGACAAAGGGCGTGGCTCTGTCGCTACCCTTCTTGTTCAGAACGGGACATTAAACGTAGGGGATTCCCTCGTAGTTGGAAACACATTTGGTCGCGTTCGTGCCATGGTTAACGACATCGGCCGTCGCGTGAAGACTGCTCCACCTAGCACACCAGTAGAAATCACTGGCTTGAGTGATGTTCCTGAAGCGGGCGACCGTTTCGTTGTGTTTGAAGACGAGAAGAAAGCTCGTTCTGTAGGGGAAGCACGTCAACAACGCAAGATTGTAGAGAATCGTGGAGATAATACTAAAGTAAGCCTTGATGATCTGTTTGAACAGATTAAGCAAGGGGAAATGAAAGAAATTAATGTCATCATTAAAGCAGACGTACAAGGTTCTGCAGAAGCGTTGGCGTCCTCTCTACAGCAAATTGATGTAGAAGGCGTTAAAGTGAAAATTATTCACAAAGGCGCTGGTGCTGTAACAGAATCAGACGTAATCCTTGCGTCAGCATCTAATGCGATTGTTGTTGGATTCAACGTACGTCCAGAGCCAAATGCGAAGCGTACAGCTGAAACTGAGAAGGTAGACATTCGTCTTCACCGTATCATTTATAAAGTTATGGAAGAGATTGAAGCTGCTATGAAAGGAATGCTTGACCCAGAATTCGAAGAGAAAGTAATTGGTCAAGCAGAAGTCCGTGAAACGTTTAAAGTTTCTAAAGTCGGTACGATTGCAGGTAGCTATGTAATCGATGGTAAAATCACGCGTAACTCTTCTATCCGTCTAATTCGTGATGGCGTTGTTCAAACTGAAGGTGAGATTGACGCGCTAAAACGTTATAAAGATGACGTAAAAGAAGTAGACAAAGGCTATGAGTGTGGAATTACGATTAAGAACTTTAATGACATTAAAGAAGGCGACATCATTGAAGCTTATGTCATGGAAGAAATTAAACGCACATGATTGGCTCTTTAGAAGTGGAATGTATCATCTATGATGCCCACTCTTTAAAGGAGAAGCGCTCGGTAATTAAACGAGTGCTTGTCCGAGCAAGCCAGGAATATAACGTTGCTGTCAGTGAACTGGATTACCAGGACCTCTGGCAGCGAACGTTATTAGGATTCGTCACGATCTCTAGTAGTAAGGTTAGTGCTGAGAAAGAATTAAACCGTGTGTTAGCTTTTCTTGACTCTTTCCCTGAAATTGAAGTGACGACGAATTCCTTTACTTGGCTTTAAACACTGTCCTTAAGATTGAGGTGAACACACATGAGTGACTTACGTGCAAATCGTGTCGGAGAGCAAATGAAGAAAGAGCTTGGAGACATTATTAGCCGAAAGATTAAAGACCCACGCGTTGGGTTCGTTACCGTAACAGATGTTAGTGTATCTGGTGACTTACAACAAGCTAAAGTCTATATCTCTGTACTTGGAGATGAGAATAAGACACAAGAGACGTTAGTTGGTTTAGCGAAGGCGAAAGGGTTCATCCGTTCTGAAATTGGGAAGCGAATCCGTCTTCGTAAGACGCCTGAGATTACATTTGAATTTGATGAAGCGATTGAGTATGGTAACCGTATTGAAACGATTATCAATGACTTGAACGACTCATCTGATTCGTAATCTGGTGTCGTGTTCAATGAGCGTTTAGAAGTCTTAACGTAGAACAAGACTGAAACCTCATTTTCTAAAACCCCAGCATACAAAAGTTAGTGGAACAGATAGGATAGGCACCTTTGTCTATCCTTTTTCTATGAGTTATGAATACAACAGCAGTTCCTAGTAACAAGACGAAATAAAGACAGGCAACCAATCATCCATGAACAGGAGGCACTAGCATGCATGGTATATTGCCATTATGGAAACCAAAAGGCATGACCTCTCACGACTGTGTCAATCGTTTAAGACGCATACTTGGCACGAAAAAAGTCGGTCACACTGGAACGCTTGACCCAGATGTAGAAGGGGTATTGCCTATGTGTATAGGGATGGCAACTAAATTGGCATCCTATGTGACTGAATCAGCAAAGACGTATGAGGCAGAAGTCTATCTCGGGAAAGCAACTGAAACAGAAGATCGTGAAGGAGCTGTAATCGAAGAAGCTCAAGTGTCAACTGAGTTAACCATCGAACATGTACGAAACGTACTCGATGAATTTACTGGTCCTATTACGCAAATTCCTCCACTTTACTCTGCGGTACGTGTGAACGGAAAGCGTCTCTATGAATATGCTCGTGAAGGAATTGAAGTAGAACGCCCAGCGCGTGAAGTCACCATTAGTTCTATTGAATTGATGGAAGAGAGACTTTCTTATACAGACGACGGAGGGGTTACATTCCCGATTCGAATAACATGCTCTAAAGGGACATACATACGCACGTTATGTGTAGACATTGGAAGAGCGCTTGGTTATCCAGCTCATATGTCGAACTTGGTTCGAACAGCCTCAGGTTCCTTTGTTCAAGAAGAAGCGCTGACATTTGATGCGATTGAACGGTTCGCTGAATTAGGTGAAGTAGAACGGCATCTTGAGCCCCTTGAGAGAGGGATGCGTCACTACAGTCGTGTGACCGTCAAACCAGATCATGAAGAGAAAGTTTACCACGGTTCTGTCTTTCCAGTTCCAAAACAGTTGCCGAAGACGAATCCGTTTTGTATGATGAGTGAGGATGGACGTATGCTTGCTATTTATCAAATCCATCCGACGAAACCGAATTTAATTAAGCCCGTTCGTGTATTTCAATACGAGTAGAACGGATAAAGTAGGTGAAGGCTGTGGAAACAATAACACTTCAATACCCCCATAACTTGCAAAGAGAGAACCTTCCTGAAACGGTGCTTGCAGTCGGTTATTTTGATGGGGTCCATAAAGGTCACCAGAAAGTCATTCAGACTGCGATTGAACAAGCACGATTGGAAGGCAAGGAAAGTGCGGTTATGACATTCGATCCACACCCTTCCATAGTTTTAAAGCGGAAAGAACAACATGTTCAGCTCATTACTCCTTTGAACGAAAAGGTTCGCTTGTTGAAAGAGCTCGGTGTCGATCGTGTGTACGTCGTAACCTTTAACGAAGACTTAGCAGCACTGCTGCCTCAAGAATTTGTCGATCACTTTTTCATTGGTTTACATGTGACACATGTCGTTGCAGGATTTGATTTCTCCTATGGACGCATGGGGAAAGGGAATATGGAAACCTTGCCATTTCACTCCCGTGAACAATTGCAGCAAACGACAGTCCAGAAGGTGATGAGTGACGAAGAGAAAATCAGCTCTTCCCTTATTCGTTATCACCTTAAAGAAGGCGACATCTCTTACGTGAAAGACCTCCTTGGTCGTCCGTATACGAATCGCGGTGTTGTCGTAAAGGGTGACCAACGTGGACGGACAATTGGATTCCCTACAGCGAATATAGATGTACACAAGGATTATTTAATTCCTAAAGTAGGCGTTTATGCAGTACGTATTCATATAGGAGACAAGATCTACAATGGGATGGCGAACGTCGGTTATAAGCCTACCTTCTATGAAGACGAAAAAAAGCTCTCTGTAGAGGTTTATATTTTCGATTTTCAGGGAGACTTATACGGGGAAGAGCTAAGTGTAGAATGGCATGCCTTTATTCGTAATGAAACAAAATTCAATGGGGTAGAGCAACTTGTTCAACAATTAAAGGCAGACGAACGTGAGATTCGTAACTTTTTTGAGTAGATTCGACATAACCCCTTGCAATTTATGAGTAAAACATGTATTCTATAAAACGTATGACAACCATTGCTTGGCAAGTTGAGGTCACCGACGCTTGCTCGGGAATTGGGGATTCTAAAATTTTAGGAGGTGAATAGGATGGCTATCACTAAAGAACGCAAGAATGAAATCATCAGTGAGTTCAAACAGCACGATAATGACACTGGTTCTCCAGAGGTTCAAATCGCTGTCCTAACTGAACAGATTACAAAACTTAACGAGCACTTACGCACTCATAAGCAAGACCACCATTCTCGTCGTGGTTTGCTAAAAATGGTAGGTAAACGTCGTAACCTTTTAAACTACCTACGTAACAATGATATCACTCGTTACCGTGATGTTATTCAAAAACTAGGATTACGTCGTTAAGTATGAAAAAAGCGGGAGTATTTCCCGCTTTTTCTATACCTTAATTTATACATAAGATGACTCTTATGCTTTTATAACTATCTCATTATTGACTGAGAGGAGTACAAGTAATCATGGCAGAAGAAAAACATGTTTTCTCCATTGATATAGCCGGACGTACCTTAAACGTTGAGTTTGGCGAATTAGCTAAACAAGCTAACGGTGCGGTCATGGTAAGCTACGGAGACACTTCCGTACTATCTACGGCTACAGGATCTAAAGAACCAAAAGATTTACCATTCTTCCCATTAACGGTCAACTATGAAGAACGTTTATACGCAGTTGGGAAAATTCCTGGAGGCTTCATTAAACGTGAGGGTCGCCCAAGTGAGAAGGCAGTTCTAGCTTCTCGTTTAATCGACCGTCCAATTCGTCCACTATTCCCGGACGGCTATCGTAATGATGTTCAGGTCGTAAGTACTGTAATGAGCGTTGATCAAGACTGTTCTTCTGAAATGGCTGCAATGCTAGGTTCTTCATTAGCACTTACAGTTTCAGATATTCCGTTCCAAGAACCGATTGCTGGTGTGATTGTCGGTCGCGTTGACGGCGAATTCGTAATCAACCCAACTATCGAACAGCAAGAGAAGAGTGACATCAACTTGACGGTTGCTGGTACGAAAGATGCCATTAACATGGTAGAAGCTGGTGCGGACGAAGTGCCGGAAGAAACAATGCTAGAAGCAATCATGTACGGTCACGAAGAAATTAAACGTCTTGTTCAGTTCCAAGAGGAGATTCGTGCTCAAATTGGTGTTGAGAAGATGGAAGTCACACTATTCCAACCTGAAGCTGACCTTGTCGAAGAAGTAGAAGGGAAAGCAAAGGACGCGCTTGTGAAAGCCATTCAGACGGAAGAGAAGCACGCACGTGATGAAGCGATTTCTGAAGTGAAAAACGAAGTGATTGCCTCTTATGAAGAAGCAGAAACAGATGAAGAGACACTTAAGAAAGTAAAAGATGTACTCGATAAGATCGTTAAAGGTGAAGTTCGTCGCCTTATTACGAAAGAGAAAGTACGTCCTGATGGCCGTAAGCCAGATGAGATTCGTTCACTTTCTTCTCGTGTAGGCGTGTTGCCTCGTACCCACGGTTCTGGATTGTTCACACGTGGACAAACTCAAGCATTGAGTGTATGTACACTAGGTGCCTTAGGGGATGTTCAAATTCTTGATGGTCTAGACCTAGAAGAATCAAAACGATTCATGCACCACTATAACTTCCCACCATTTAGTGTTGGTGAGACAGGTCGTATGGGTGCACCAGGTCGTCGTGAGATTGGACATGGAGCTTTAGGTGAACGCGCTCTTGAAGCGGTAGCACCAAGTGAGAAAGATTTCCCTTACACTATTCGTCTTGTTTCAGAAGTACTCGAATCAAATGGTTCTACTTCACAAGCTAGTATTTGTGCAAGTACACTCGCTATGATGGACGCTGGGGTTCCAATTAAAGCACCTGTTGCAGGTATCGCAATGGGACTTGTGAAGTCTGGTGATGACTACACCGTACTAACGGATATTCAAGGCATGGAAGATGCTTTAGGCGATATGGACTTTAAAGTAGCCGGAACAGCAGCAGGAGTTACGGCACTTCAAATGGACATTAAGATTGACGGACTTTCCCGTGAGATTCTTGAAGAGGCACTTACACAAGCTAAGAAAGGTCGTATGGACATCCTTGAGAGTATGATGGCGACGATTCAGGAACCTCGTGAAGAGCTTTCTACGTACGCTCCGAAGATTCTTACTATGGCAATTAAGCCAGACAAGATTCGTGATGTCATTGGACCAAGCGGTAAGCAAATCAACAAGATTATTGAAGAGACAGGCGTCAAGATTGATATTGAACAAGACGGTACTGTGTTTATTTCTTCTACAGATGCCTCAAGCAACGAAGTAGCCAAGAAGATTATTGAAGACCTTGTTCGTGAAGTGGAAGTAGGTCAAATGTATCTTGGTACAGTGAAACGAATCGAAAAGTTTGGTGCATTCGTTGAGCTATTCAAAGGAAAAGAAGGACTTGTCCACATTTCCGAAATGGCTGAAGAGCGCATTGGCAAAGTGAGCGATGTCGTTTCAGTTGGTGATGAGATTCTAGTCAAGGTTAAAGAAATTGATAACCAAGGCCGCGTGAACCTTTCAAGAAAAGAAGTATTGAAAGAACAACAAAGTAAAGAAGAATCCTCCCAACAATAGAAGAAGAAACTGGTCCCGCCAGTTTCTTTTTTTTTGCCCTTCTATATCCAAATTCTTCCCGTTCTACCTTGTCCCACCTATGCATAGTGATGTAGTGAGGGGGGATTTAAGTTTTGAGAAGAACCATTGTACACATCGCGCTGTTTGCTGTCTTAGTGTTCATTTCCTACGAAATGTTTGAAAACCCATTCTCACAACAATACATAGCATCGATTAAACAATCTACTATAGCCGTACAAGGGGAGAATGACCCTCTTTACAAAGAAATTGAAGAACGAGCAGCAGATTATGAACGGCCTGCTTTGGACGCTTCTATTGACTCGGTGTGGAAGAAGACACCGGGTATTAACGGCCGTAAAGTCAACATTGAGAAATCCTATCAAAAGATGAAGAAAAGTGGGGAGTTCAGCGAAGACCTGCTTGTCTATGATGTTGTTAAGCCTAAGGTCCATTTAGAAGAGTTAAGCGCTTCGCCAATTTATAGGGGGAATCCTGAGAAAGAGATGGTTTCATTCTTAATTAATGTTTCGTGGGGAGAAGAACACATTCCAACCATATTGGAAACGTTAAAGGAGCATGAGGTGAAAGCCACGTTCTTCGTGGAAGGAAAATGGGCGAACAAACACGTGAATCTGGTCAAAATGATTGGAGAAGAAGGTCATGTCATTGGAAATCATGCGTATAATCATCCAGATATGAATACATTGACGAATGAGGAGATACGCTATCAAATAGAAGAAACGAATAAAATCTTGAAGGCCATCATTGGAAAGTCACCTCTATACTTTGCTCCTCCAAGTGGCAGTTATAACAATCAAGTTGTGCAGATAGCTGACGAACTGGGCATGGAAACAATTCTGTGGACGGTGGATACCGTGGATTGGAAGAAACCTACGACAGATGTGATGGTGAACCGAGTGCTCTCAAAGATTCATAACGGGGCGACGATTCTCATGCATCCTACACCTCCCGTGGCGAACGGCTTAGATGTACTGATTCGTGAGATTAAAGAGAAAGAGTATAAAATCGGCACCGTTCCATCCTTGTTGAAAGAAGAGCGGAACGACTAATAGTTGCCGACAACGGAAAGTAGGAGGACTTGATTTGGTTAAAACATATACGTGCTCAAACGGATTGCGAATCGTTATGGAAGAAATTCCAACGGTTCGATCAGTGACAATCGGTTTATGGGTGTTAGCAGGCTCGCGTAATGAGACGAAAGAGAACAATGGTATTTCTCATTTCATTGAACATATGTTCTTTAAAGGTACGAAGAAGCGTTCTGCGAAAGATATCGCAGAGGCCTTTGATTCAATTGGTGGCCAAGTTAATGCATTCACATCGAAAGAATACACTTGTTACTACGCTAAAGTACTAGACCATCATCGAGACACAGCGCTTGATGTGTTATCAGACATGTTCTTTCATTCAACCTTTGACCCTGAAGAGATGGAACGAGAGAAGAAAGTTGTACTTGAAGAGATAAATATGGCAGAAGACACACCTGATGATATTGTACATGACTTACTTGCGAAAGCTACTTATGGGAATCACCCGTTAGGTTACCCAATTCTTGGGACAGAGGAGACGCTTCGCTCCTTTACGAAAGAACACATACAAGCTTATATGGAAGAAAACTACACGCCAGAGAATATCGTAATTTCAGTTGCTGGGAATGTAAGTGATGCGTTTATCTCTCAAATCGAGCAGATCTTCGGCTCTTATACAACGGGCAAGAAGCAATCTTCACTGATTCTTCCATCTTTCCAAGGTGAACATATTGCTCGTAAGAAAGATACAGAGCAAGCTCACTTGACTCTTGGGTACAACGGTGTATCTCTACACCATGAAGACATATTTAGCTTGGTTGTCTTCAATAACGTACTAGGAGGGAGCATGAGTTCAAGACTGTTCCAAGAAGTTCGTGAACAGCGAGGACTTGCGTATTCGGTGTTCTCCTATCATAGCTCCCACATTGACAGTGGCTTATTGACCATTTACGGAGGAACAGGGAAAAACTACTTAACCGAACTCAAAGATACAATTGAAGAGACGGTGCAACAGCTTGTTCGTAATGGGTTAAGTGACAAAGAATTAACCAATAGTAAGGAACAACTTAAAGGCAACATACTATTGAGTCTTGAAAGTACAAATAGTCGAATGAGTCGTAATGGGAAGAACGAATTGTTACTTCGTAGACATCGCTCACTGGATGAACTGATTGAACAAATTGATGGGGTAAATCACACAACGATTGATCGCATTGTTAAAGATGTGTTCACCAATGAGCCGGCATCAGCGCTTATTTCACCTGAAAACACATAATAGATGAAGGGGAGGTCTAGATGGCCTTCCCTTTTTTTGTGTAGAAAGAGGTGTTTCCTTTACATAGCCATTCTTCTAGAGTCATAGCATATAAAGAGAAGGAGGTTGGCGGATGAGGTTCCGGGATTTAAGTGGGAAAGAGATTGTCGATGTTCGTCATGGTGCCCGTCTAGGTGTTCTTGGTCAAACGGATTTAGAGATTGATCCAGAAACAGGACGAATCCACTCGTTTCATATTCCGAACTATAAGTGGTTTGGAATGAAGAAAGAAGGAGAATCGGTGCAATTGCACTGGAAAGATATAAAGACAATTGGAGAAGACATGATCATTGTTGAACCCAATGACTCAAGCAACTAAACAGCCTAATGCAGGCTGTTTTTTTTATGTTCTTATAAGCTTTGCATGGTCATTCACCTTTCCCCTCTCGCGACATACGATAACAGAGAATCAAGACATTTAGCGGTTGAGAGGTGACGACATACATGCTGACAGGATATACGATTGCCATCATTGGTGGGGATGCTCGACAATTAGAAGTGATTCGTCGATTAAGCGAATGGGATGCAAGTTTGTATCTCGTTGGGTTTGACCAATTAGACCACGGCTTTACAGGTGCAAAGCAAGTTGAGCTAGATGACATTGAACCAGATCAGCTTGATGCGATTGTGCTTCCGGTACCTGGGACGAATCTTGAAGGCCACGTAGACACCATCTTCTCAAATCAAACAGTGCAGCTCACAGAAGAATGGGTCGGGAAAACGAAGGAACAGTGTGTTCTATTCACAGGAATTACAAATGATTATTTAACGAAGTTATCTAATGAACAAAAGCGTAAGCTCATCCCTTTATTCGACCGTAATGATGTAGCTATTTATAATTCTATTCCTACAGTAGAGGGCACAATTATGATGGCTATTCAACATACAGATTACACCATTCACTCCTCTAAGGTGATTGTACTTGGCTTAGGGAGAGTTGGAATGAGTGTTGCTCGTTCGTTTCATGCTTTAGGAGCTGATGTCTCAGTAGGTGCTCGGCAGACTGAAGACCTAGCACGTGTATATGAGATGGGGCTGAAACCATTTCCTCTTCATAGCCTTAAGGATGCTGTAGCCGATTGTGATATGGTCATTAACACCATTCCAGCACAGGTTGTAACAGCAGCGGTCATTCAACATATGCCTTCCCATACACTTATACTTGATCTCGCTTCAAAGCCTGGTGGAACAGATTTCCGTTATGCAGAGAAACGAGGCATTAAGGCATTGCTTGCGCCTGGATTGCCAGGGATTGTTGCTCCGAAGACTGCGGGAAATATCTTGGCGACAGTAGTTTCACAGATATTAATTGAGGAAATAGGAGAAAGGGGTTCTCAACATGTGGGAGAATAAAACGATTGGATTTGGATTGACTGGATCACATTGCACATACGCTGATGTCTTCCCTCAAGTGCAAGAGTTTATCGATTTAGGCGCAACCGTCGTTCCTGTTGTATCGTATACAGTACAGAAGACGGATACTCGCTTTGGGGATGCAACGGAGCACCTTCTGAAGCTTGAAGAAATTACAGGAGAGAAACTAATTACAACGATTCCAGATGCAGAACCACTTGGACCGAAACGTCCCCTTGACTGCATGATTATAGCACCGTTAACGGGAAATTCTATGAGTAAAATGGCGAATGCGTTAACAGATTCACCGGTACTCATGGCTGCTAAAGCAACATTAAGAAACCAGAAACCTGTGGTGGTCGGAATATCTACAAACGACGCTCTTGGGTTAAATGGTGTGAATTTAATGCGTCTCATGGCCACAAAGAATATCTTCTTCGTTCCATATGGTCAAGATGACCCAGTCAAAAAACCAAATTCAATGGTTGCTGATATGTCATTACTCACACGGACAGTTGAAGCGGCTTTAGAATATAAGCAAGTGCAACCTGTCATCATAGAAAGAACTTAGTAAGTACGATGTTTCTCTATATCCTGTATGAAGCGATTATGATACAATGAGGTTTACTAATTTTACATTGTGAACCGTCCCATAACAAGGACGACAGGAAGAGAGGAGAAATCGATTATGGCAGATACGAACCTATACCATGTAGCCGTAGTAGGCGCCACAGGAGCCGTAGGTCAAAAAATTATAGAAACACTAGAGGATAGAGACTTTCCTATAGAAAAGTTAACGCTACTTTCTTCAAGTCGTTCAGCAGGAGCAAAGGTCTCTTATAAGGGTGAGGAGTTAACTGTTGAAGAAGCGACTCCAGATAGCTTTGAGGGAATTGATCTTGCACTCTTTTCTGCAGGTGGATCTGTGTCGAAGCAGCTAGCACCTGAAGCTGTTAAACGTGGTGCAGTTGTTGTAGACAACACTAGCGCTTATCGTATGGATGAAGAGGTCCCTCTCGTCGTACCTGAGGTGAACGAATCAGATATTAGAAGTCATAAAGGTATAATTGCAAATCCGAACTGCTCGACGATTCAAATGGTGGCTGCACTTCAGCCATTACGTGAAGCGTACGGATTATCTCGTGTACTCGTTTCCACGTATCAAGCTGTATCAGGGGCTGGGAATGAAGCAGTCGATGAGCTTCGTGAACAATCAAAGCAAATGCTTGAAGGAAATAATGAAGTTGAAGCTTCCGTACTTCCTGTAAAAGGGGATGAGAAGCATTTTCCAATTGCCTTTAACGCACTTCCGCAAATCGATAAGTTCGAAGACAATGGCTATACATTCGAAGAAATGAAAATGATTAATGAAACGAAGAAAATTATGCACATGGCGGAACTACCTGTATCTGCAACGTGTGTCCGTCTACCATTCTTTACATCCCATGCAGAAAGTGTTTATATAGAGGTGGAACAAGATGGACTCACTGTTGAAGATCTACACGGTCAATTAAACGACGCACCAGGGATTACTCTAATGGATGACCCAGCAAGTCAAACCTATCCGACTCCATTAGACGCAGAAGGAAAGCGTGATGTATTTGTTGGTCGCGTACGTAAAGACCCAGATCACGACCGTGGCTTCCATCTATGGGTTGTATCTGACAATCTATTAAAGGGCGCTGCATGGAACACGGTTCAGATTGCAGAAAGCCTCGTCCAACATCAATGGTTACAAATAGAACAATAAGGTTTGAGGTGTCAACATGAATATACTCGTCCAAAAATTTGGGGGAACGTCCGTCCGTAATGAGGAGGGACGCTCCCTTGCTATCCAACATATCCAAAAGGCAAAGAATGAGGGGTATAAGCTTGTCGTGGTCGTTTCGGCAATGGGCCGAAGCGGAGACCCCTATGCAACGGATACGCTCTTAAATTTAATTGATTATCCGAACCATGGTGTCTCAAACCGCGAACAAGACCTTCTCGTCTCTTGTGGGGAAGTCATCTCAAGCGTGGTGTTCTCGAATGAGTTGAACCAAGCGGGACTTCGTTCGATTGCATTAACTGGCGCTCAGGCGGGCTTTGTCACAAATGATGATTTCACCCAAGCGAAGATCAAAGCCATGAAGACAGACCGAATCTTGTCTGAACTAACTCATCATGATGTCGTGGTCGTGGCTGGCTTCCAAGGACAAACGGAATCTCTTGAAACAACGACGATTGGTCGTGGGGGAAGTGATACTTCCGCGGCGGCGTTAGGTGCTTCTCTTCAAGCTGATTATGTGGATATATTTACGGACGTTGAAGGGATAATGACTGCTGACCCGCGTATCGTAGAATCTGCTCGTCCACTGTCTGTGATGACATATAATGAAATCGTTAATCTAGCTTACCAAGGAGCAAAGGTTATTCACCCAAGAGCGGTTGAAATTGCCATGCAGGCGAAAGTGCCTATTCGAGTTCGTTCAACTTATAGCGAAGAGTATGGCACACTTGTTACTCAGACTAGAAGTAACGAGCACGGCCAAGATATCCCGGACCGTTTCGTCACAGGGATTGCACATATGTCTGGAATAGCTCAAATAAAAGTGACCGCGAAAGAAGAGCCATATCAACTGCAGACGGATGTGTTTAAGTCTATGGCTGAAGCGGGAATATCTGTTGACTTCATCAATATCTCTCCGTCTGGTGTTATTTATACGATTCCAGAAGTCGCAGTAGAGAAAGCGAAATCTATCCTATCAGGACTTGGATATGAGCCGGAGATTACGTATGGATGTGCGAAGGTCTCTACCGTAGGAGCAGGCATTACCGGTGTACCCGGCATCGCCTCGAAGATTGTCGGCACACTTACAGCAGCAGGGGTAAACATTTTGCAATCAGCAGATTCACATACGACCATATGGGTACTCGTGAAAGATGAAGACCTTGTGAAAGCAGTCAATGCCCTTCACCACACCTTCGAACTCGACTTAAAGGAATAACGGAAGGAGCAGATTTTGCGTGAATTTTGGTAAAGTATTAACCGCAATGGTGACGCCTTTTGATCACCGCGGAAACATTGATTTCGAGAAAACGACTAAATTAATTCAGTACTTATTAGACAATGGTTCAGATGGCCTTGTAGTGGGAGGGACTACTGGTGAGTCTCCTACTTTGACCTCTGAAGAGAAGCTAGCGTTATTTAAGCATAGCGTTGAAGTTGTAAATGGCCGAGTTCCTGTCATTGCTGGTACCGGAAGCAACAACACACACGCTTCAATTGAACTGACAAAGAAAGCAGAAGCGCTAGGTGTAGATGGAATAATGCTTGTTGCACCTTATTACAACAAGCCAAACCAAGAAGGGTTGTATCAACATTTCTCTACAATTGCGAACGAGACGAAACTTCCTGTTATGCTTTACAACATTCCAGGACGTTCTGTCATCTCGATGGACACAGATACGATTGTTCGTCTCGCATCCATCGACAACATTGTCTCCATTAAAGATGCTAGCGGGGACTTAGATGCAATGACTGAAATACTTTCAAGAACAGATGATGATTTCTCTGTATACACAGGGGAAGATAGCATGACACTTCCATCTTATTCCATTGGTGCGACTGGCGTGGTATCCGTATCAGCGCATGTAATTGGAACTGAGATGCAAGAGATGCTTAAAGCGGTTGATGAAGGACGCGCGAAAGATGCAGCGAAGATTCACCAGCAAATCCTACCGATTATGCACGGATGTTTCATGGCACCTTCTCCAACCCCTGTGAAGACTGCTCTTCAAATGAAAGGAATGGATGTTGGTGGCGTGCGCCTGCCATTGGTTCCACTTACGAAAGAAGAGCGTGAAACGTTAGCTCAATTAATTCAATAAGAATTCTATAAGAAGTCTGTGCAAAGGCACAGGCTTCTTTTTTTGTTCCTACTGCATGGTTTAGTGACGTCTGCCCATACTAAAAAAAACCATGTAGAGGAGCGATTTCATGATGAACAATGAAGAGCAGCCGAACAAAGAAGAACAAGACCAGGACCAAGATCAAAATAAAGCCTCCGCTCTTATGTCGAAGATTCAGCAGTTAGGTCAATCTTCTGTAGCGCAAGCTCCAGATTCTAATATTCATATCCTGCCAATTATCGGTCAAGTTGAGGGGCATGTCCAGCTCCCGCCAAAGAACAAGACAACTAAATATGAGCATCTCATCCCGCAGATCATCGCAATTGAACAAAATCCTAAAATTGAAGGGCTCATTGTCTTGTTGAACACGGTCGGTGGCGATGTGGAGGCTGGTCTTGCGATATCTGAGATGATTGCTTCGCTATCTAAGCCGACGGTATCCATTGTACTAGGTGGTGGGCATTCCATTGGGGTTCCAATTGCCACTTCAACTGATTATTCTTTTATTACAGAAACCGCGACCATGACGATTCATCCAGTGCGTTTAACGGGGCTTGTGATTGGAGTTCCTCAAACATTTGAGTACTTAGATCAAATGCAAGATAGGGTATTAAAGTTTGTAGTCAACCATTCAAATATTGAGAAAGATAAGCTTGAAGAGCTTATGTTCGCTAAAGGGAACCTAACCCGTGACATTGGAACCAATGTAGAAGGAACGGATGCGGTCCAATACGGATTGATTAACGAAATTGGCGGCGTTGCAAAAGCCATCAAAAAATTAAATACGATGATTAACGAAACTAAAGGCTCTAAATCGAATGGCGATGAGACACAGGTGATTCAATGATTTTGTACACGCCATTATCTCACCATGATATCTACGAGGACGATGAACAAGCGTATAGCAACCATCAAATCCTTGACGTTGAAGGCAAGACGGTTAAAGTGCGTCAAGAACAAGATGGAACGTATCAAATCGTTCAACTGATGTCGACAGACCCATCGGACTATTTGAATACCTCCTATACCCCAGGTGCCTCAATAAAACTCCAATAGAATAGATGTTCTATTATACGTCGCTATGGTATAATAAAATGGAAAAGCAGCCTGTTTGTACCGGCTGCTTTTCTTTACGAGAAAGAGGTGAAACCATGGCAAAAAAGCGAAAGAAAAAAAAGAACCAACCATCATCTGTGAAAGAACAAGTCAAGTATGAATTAATTGGTTTACTCCTTGTCTTTCTTGCCATTTTCGGAAGTGGTGCAAGTGTTGTAGCGGGAGGAGCCATTCCCCTTGGACTAGAACATCTATTTCATTTCTTCTTTGGAATTTGGTATTTTGTCGTGTCGTTGTTCTTATTAAGTACGGGAATTTATCTAATGGTTAAGCGCAAGACACCCGCCTTTTTACATAAACGTTTAATAGGATTTTACATTGTGTTTCTTTCCATTTTATTATTCACCCACGTTCAGACATTTGAAGAGATTATGAACAACAGCGTAGAACCGTCCATCTTGCGAACGACATGGAAGCATTATGGAGGTTATGTGAGTGGGGACATTCCAGCTGTTCAGCTCGGCGGTGGCATAATTGGTGGCGCACTCTTTGCATTTACGTATTATCTCTTTGCGCCAGCTGGGGCGAAGATTGTTGCGTTCTTTGCCTTTATCATCGGTGTCATCTTCATGACCGATTGGTCGATTGGGAACATGCTCCACACATTATGGGAGAAAGTACGTGCGTTTGGTGTTGACCAGTGGAACAGCATTCAGTCAAAGAATACTCAGAAACCGAAAAAGACAAGGCGCTCTAAACAATCGAATGCCTCGTCAAACGTAAGCTCTGAAGAGGAAACGGATATCGACAGAACGTATTCATATGAGGACGAGGAAGGTAACGAACACGAACCGATTATTGAAGATTTCACATCAGTCGCTTACTCGAAACAAAATGAAGAAGCAGTGAAAGAAGAAGAACAACAAGCATCATCACAATCTCCTTCCACGCCGTCTAATTCAGCTGACGACCGAGAGGAAGGGGAGGGCTATACTACGCCGTTACCGTTGGCTGAAGTGGAAAATGTTGATTATGTGTTGCCATCTGCAGATTTACTTGCAGAACCAACACACAACACCCAACAACAGGAACGCTCTCAAATTCAAGCTACAGTGAAGAAGCTTGAACGAACCTTTCATAGTTTTGGGGTAAAGGCTAAAGTGACTAAGGTACACGTTGGACCTTCTGTTACAAAGTATGAAGTGTACCCTGATGTCGGCGTGAAAGTAAGTAAGATTGTGAATTTAAGTGACGATCTAGCGCTGGCATTGGCTGCGAGAGACATTCGAATAGAAGCCCCAATTCCAGGTAAGTCAGCCGTTGGAATTGAAGTGCCAAACCAAGAAGTCGCAATGGTTTCCTTGAGAGAGGTGCTTGATTCTGCTAAGAAAGATGAGTCGAAGCTAAGCTTCGCGCTAGGGCGCGACATCTCAGGAGAATCTGTAGTGGCCGAGCTTAACAAAATGCCTCACCTGCTCGTAGCTGGTGCTACAGGAAGCGGGAAGAGTGTATGTATTAACGGCATCATTACTAGTATTCTTATGCGCGCAAAGCCACATGAGGTGAAAATGATGATGATTGACCCGAAGAAGGTAGAGTTGAACGTCTACAACGGCATCCCACACTTGTTAAGCCCGGTTGTGACAGACCCGAAAAAAGCTTCTAAAGCTCTTAAGAAAGTTGTCGCGGAAATGGAAAGAAGGTACGAGCTATTCTCAGATACCTCAACGCGTAACATCGAAGGCTACAATGAATATATTAAGAAACATAACGCTGAAACAGGTGAAGAACAGCCACAGCTTCCTTATATCGTTGTCTTAGTGGATGAATTAGCCGACTTAATGATGGTAGCATCTAACGACGTAGAAGATGCGATTACCCGATTAGCTCAAATGGCTCGTGCTGCAGGAATCCATTTGATTATCGCAACCCAGCGCCCAAGTGTTGATGTCATTACAGGAGTCATTAAAGCGAATATTCCTTCACGAATTGCGTTTAGTGTTTCCTCTGCTACTGATTCTAGGACAATCATGGATTCTGGAGGAGCTGAGAAGCTACTCGGACGGGGAGATATGCTATTCACACCTGTAGGGTCAAACCGACCAACACGAGTTCAAGGTGCGTTCCTATCTGATGAAGAAGTAGAACGAATCGTAGATCATTGTATCACCCAACAGAAAGCACAATATCAGCAAGAGATGATCCCCGATGAAGAAAATGATGTTCATGAAGAAGTGGACGATGACCTCTATGATGACGCAGTGCAATTGATTACCGAAATGCAATCAGCAAGCGTCTCAATGCTTCAACGTCGTTTCAGAATTGGATATACGCGAGCGGCTAGGCTAATTGACGCAATGGAGCAACGAGGAATTGTTGGTCCTTATGAAGGAAGTAAACCACGTGAAGTGCTAGTTTCACAAAGCGAAGAAGAAAAGACGTCTTAATAAAGGCGTCTTTTTTTATGGAATACGTTATACAAGTCGAAATATGTCACACTAGTTAACAGAATACGCATCGTGCCATAACCCTTGACATGAAAGGGGATTTGTCGAATAGTAAAGAATTTTGAGAAAAACATATAAAATTCTATTTATTTATAGTAGTAATAGTGTTATATTATTTTGGAACGATGTGAGTCAAACGTCTGAGGTCTGATTTCTTACTTCTCTGGATTTGGGGTGAACGTAGTGAGCATTAAAGCAGATCATCGTCATTTGTACCTACAAGTGATCGATGCAATAAAGAAGGACATTGAATCAGGACTATACAAAGAAAAAGAAAAACTACCGTCAGAATTTGAGTTATCGAAGAAGCTTGGTGTATCGAGAGCTACATTACGTGAAGCGCTTCGATTGCTCGAAGAAGAAAACGTATTAGTCCGTAAACATGGAGTGGGTACGTTCGTAAAGGCGAAACCCGTATTCTCATCCGGTATTGAAGAACTATTTAGCGTAACCGACCTCATCTCGAGGGTTGGGAAGACACCTGGCAGCACGTATTTATCAACAAATATCATTGAAGCAACGGATGATGACGTTGCCCAATTCTCCTCTAAGAATCTACATAAACTCGCAAAATTAGAACGAGTACGCACCGCAGATGACGAGCCTGTTGTCTACTGCATCGACAAACTCCCAGAACATCTCGTACCGCTAGACCACTTACACCTAGAAGATTCCCTGTTCCAATTGCTTGATACCTATAGTCACAAGCGCATTGCTTATGCCGTCACATACATTGAACCAGTCGGCTACCACGAACGCATCTCACCTATCTTACATTGTGACAAGAATCAACCCTTACTACTACTGAAACAAATGCACTATACAAGTGAAGATGAACCCGTATTGCTATCAAACAATTACTTTAGAACGGACCAGTTCGGCTTTTATGTTCTACGAAAGAGAGTGTAATGACGTGAGAAGTCAGAATAGAAGTTCGATTTAAGGGGGTGATGGCAGACAAACCTACAGGGCGGGATAGGCTTTTGATTCGTTCAACCATATAAGGGGGATTTATAAATGAAAAAGCGATCATTATTTCTTACATTTCTATTGATGGTAACTGTTGGGCTGCTTGCAGCTTGTGGAAGCTCTGAGTCTTCAGGGGAGGGCGAAGGAGATAGCGGCTCTTCAGAAGGAGAAGGCACAACAGATTTTAAAGTAGCGATGGTTACGGATGTAGGCGGAGTAGATGATAAATCGTTTAACCAATCTGCTTGGGAAGGTCTTAAAGCATTAGGTTCAGAAGAAGGTTTAACAGAAGGGGAAGGGTTCACGTACCTACAATCTCAAGATGAATCGGATTACAAGACGAACCTGAACCAATTAATCAAGCGTGATTACAATCTTGTCTTCGGTATTGGGTATAAGCTTCACGACGCCATTGAAGAAGTAGCAGGACAACAGTCTGACAAGCAATTTGCAATTGTCGATGATGTAGTGGAACAAGACAACGTAGCAAGTATTATGTTTGAAGAACAACAGGGTTCTTTCTTAGTCGGGGTTGCAGCTGCAATGAAATCCGAGTCAGGTAAGGTTGGATTTATCGGGGGTATGGAAAGCCCTCTAATTACGAAGTTTGAAGTTGGCTTTGTAGCTGGTGTGAAATCAGTGAACCCTGACGCAGAAGTGGACGTGCAATATGCAGGCGCATTTGACCAGCCTGCAACAGGAAAATCAATTGCATCTACAATGTACTCAAGCGGTGTTGATGTCATTTATCATGCTTCTGGTGCAACAGGTAACGGTGCTTTTGCGGAAGCGAAAGACCGTAAGAAGAATGACCCTTCAGAGAACATTTACATGATTGGTGTAGACCGTGACCAGCATGAAGAAGGAGAAGTACCAGGTGAAGACACGAACATTACCTTAACTTCTATGGTGAAACGAGTAGATGTGGCTGTTCAAGATGTATCGAAACAAGCGATGGATGGTGAATTCCCAGGAGGCGAAGTGCTTCAATTCGGTCTTGATGATGAAGCAATCTCCGTTGCTACAACTAACGAAGAAGCGTATACAGATGAAATTGCTTCTAAAGTAGATGAGTGGAAAGAGAAAATCAAAAATGATGAGCTTACTGTACCGAAGACTCAAGACGAGCTTCAAGAATACGTAAGTTCTCTATAAGGTAAATAAAAGGGCTAGATTATGATCTAGCCTTTTTATACACGTAATTTGACGAGAAGGCCACAAAGGAAAAGTATGACGTCCGGCCTTTTCCTTTGTGGCCGATACTGAAAAGGAGTGATGGGGATGAACTATGTCATTGAGATGCTTAATATTCGGAAAGAGTTCCCAGGGATTGTAGCGAACAACAACATTACCCTTCAGGTGAAACCGGGGGAAATTCATGCACTATTAGGAGAGAATGGTGCTGGGAAATCTACGCTCATGAATGTCCTCTTTGGTCTTTACCAGCCGGAACAGGGGCAGATTCGGGTACGAGACAAGAATGTAGAAATCAATAATCCTAACATAGCGAATGAGCTTGGAATAGGCATGGTACACCAGCATTTTATGCTGGTAGAACCTTTCACGGTTACTGAGAACATTATATTAGGTAGTGAACCGAAACATCGCGGGAAAATTGATTATAAGAAAGCTGAGCAAGAAGTAAGGGAAATATCTGAACGTTATGGGCTTCAAGTAGATCCACAGGCTAAAATTCGTGATATTTCAGTAGGGATGCAACAACGAGTTGAGATCCTAAAAATGCTTTATCGTGGAGCAGATATCCTGATTCTTGACGAACCAACGGCTGTACTCACACCACAAGAAATTCAGGAACTAATCCAAATTATGAGATCGCTTATTGCAGAAGGAAAATCCATCATCCTCATTACACATAAATTGAAAGAGATTATGGAAGTGTGTGACCGAGTTACCGTTATCCGTAAAGGAGAAGGAATTGGCACAGTAGAAGTGGCAGATACAAATCCTACTGAATTAGCTTCTTTAATGGTAGGAAGAGAAGTCAACTTTGCTTCCACGAAGTCTGAGAAGGTGCCTGGTAGAGAAGTGCTTGCTATTGAAGGTTTAGTTGTTAAAGACTCTCGTAAAGTAGATATGGTGAACGGGCTAGATTTACACGTTCATGCTGGAGAGATTGTTGGAATTGCTGGTGTTGATGGAAATGGTCAAAGCGAGTTAATTGAGGCAATTACAGGCTTACGGAAAGCGGAATCAGGTTCTATTAAACTAAATACCCAAGACATTAAAAACCTATCTCCTCGGAAAGTCACGGAACAAGGCGTGGCTCACATTCCACAAGACCGGCATAAATTCGGGCTCATCCTTGATTTCCCAATTGGTGAAAATATGGCACTCCAAACCTACTATAGACAGCCGTTTTCTAAGATGGGAATCTTGAATTATAAGACGATTGACCAGCATGCAGCAGCACTAATCGATGAATATGATGTTCGTACACCTAGTACAAGTACAAAGGCTAGAGCTTTGTCTGGTGGAAACCAGCAAAAGGCGATCATTGCTCGGGAGATTGATCGTTCACCGGACCTTCTGATTGCAGCCCAGCCAACTCGGGGTCTCGATGTCGGAGCCATTGAATTTATCCATCAAAAGTTATTTGAAGAACGCAATAACGACCGTGCTGTCTTACTCGTTTCCTTTGAGCTTGAGGAAATTATGAACGTGAGCGATCGCATTGCAGTTATGTATAACGGAAAAATTGTCGCTATCGTCAAACCATCAGAAACCAGTGAGCAACAGCTTGGGTTGCTTATGGCAGGTAGCAAACTTCCAGAACAAGTAGGTGACCACTAATGTTGTCAAACCGATTCATTCATATCTTAATCCCTGTCATATCGGTGTTTTTAGGACTGATTGCCGGAGCAATCATCATGCTTCTATCAGGCTATAACCCGTTGGCTGGATATGCAGCTCTTTGGAACGGAGCATTTGGAGATTTATACTTTGCAGGTGAAACTGTTCGCCAAATCACGCCATATATTTTGTCTGGTCTTGCAGTTGCATTAGCATTTCGAGCTGGGCTCTTTAACATTGGGGTTGAAGGGCAAGTATTTATGGGATGGCTTGCTTCAGTTTGGGTAGGTGTGAGTATGGATTTACCTATGGTGATTCACTTACCTCTGGCTATTTTGGCAGGGGCTTTAGCAGGTGGTCTATGGGGCTTTATTCCTGGGATACTGAAAGCGAAACTATACGTCCACGAAGTGATTGTATCGATTATGCTGAATTATACGGCTCTTTACATAGCGAACTCGGTTATTCGAAATGTAATTACAGATCAACAAGATTCGACTGAGCGTGTAGCAGAGTCTGCGTCGTTTCGCTCTCAGTGGCTTGATGAAGTTACAGGTTACTCAAGTATCCATTTCGGCTTTATTGTAGCTTTGATAAGTGTCTTTCTGGTGTGGTTCTTGTTGAATAAAACGACTAAGGGATACGAACTCCGAGCTGTTGGCTACAACCAACACGCCTCTCGCTATTCGGGTATGAAAGTAGATCGAAACATCATACTTGCAATGGTCTATTCCGGCGCCCTTGCAGGGGTTGCAGGTACGATGCAGGGTCTTGGAACGTTTGAGAAAATGTCTGTTCAGTCTGGCTTCACAAACATTGGATTTGACGGAATTGCTGTCGCTCTAATTGGAGGGAATACAGCAATTGGTGTGGTTCTAGGTGCCATTTTATTTGGTGTTCTAAAAGTAGGGGCGTTAAACATGCCGCTTGCTGGTGTGCCTACTGAACTTGTAGAGATTGTTATTGCTCTTATTATCTTTTTTGTCGCATCGGGATACATTATCCGCTGGGCATTAAACCGTATCGAACGTAATACATCGAAGAAGGTAAAGGAGGAGAAGACTCATGATACTACTCGAGATGCTTGAGACTATATTACCCGTTACGCTTTTCTGGGCTGCACCTCTCATATTTACAGCCCTTGGCGGTGTGTTTAGTGAGCGGTCTGGTGTTGTAAACATCGGGTTAGAAGGGCTTATGGTCATCGGTGCCTTCTCGGCAATCGTCTTTAACCTAACCTTTGCCGACACGTTTGGCGGGGCAACGCCTTGGGTGTCTCTATCTGTTGCGATGTTCATTGGGGCATTATTTGCTTTGATTCATGCGGTTGTATCCATTACGTTCCGTGCTGATCAAGTCGTAAGTGGAGTGGCTTTAAACTTTCTTGCATTAGGCGTATCCATCTTCTTAGTCAAACAATGGTACGGGAAAGGGCAGACAGATATGGTTGACGCACCATTCTATTCTACTTCCATTCCTGTCCTTGGTGATATTCCGATTGTAGGTGATATGTTGTTTAGCAGTTATGCGACTTCATATATTGCAATTCTTCTCGCTTTCGTCGTGTGGTATGTGGTGTACAAGACCCCATTTGGACTACGGTTACGATCAGTCGGAGAACACCCGATGGCTTCTGATACGAATGGGATTAAAGTCGAACGAATGAGGTATATTGCAGTCATCTTATCTGGTGCATTTGCTGGAGTTGGAGGCGGTGTGTTCGCGTTAACCATCTCTCAAAACTTTGCAAGTACAACCATTAGTGGACAAGGATTCATGGCACTTGCAGCAATGATTTTTGGGAAGTGGCATCCACTAGGAGCGATGGGCGCGGCACTTTTCTTTGGATTCGCACAAAGTTTAAGCGACGTTGGCTCATCCCTTCCGTTACTTGAGAACGTACCATCTGTTTATCTACTCATTGCACCATACGTCCTAACCATACTAGCTTTAGCCGGCTTCATCGGCCGAGCCGACGCACCAAAAGCACTCAACATTCCATATGTTAAAGGTAGCCGTTAACAGGATAGCGAAAGATGCAAATCTAAGTGATTTGCATCTTTTTGCTTATCACATAAATCTATAATTTCCTGCGAGTACTTTCTCCTTTGCCCGTTAAGTTGAGAAGAATCTCCTTTACAATATAGCTTATATAAGGGGTAATCTTCTGTCTGACTAGTCGCCATCACAGGATTATAGATAAGTGACCGTTACTCCCCCGGAAAGCGAATGAATTCAGTAGGCTAATGCTCAGCATTTGGAAACGAACGTAAGGATAAGATAGGAAAGCAGAATTTCTGTTCGTATCGTTCGCGTGAGAAAGGAAAACACGTTAGAATGATAGAATACATACCTTTGGATAGTTTTTCATGTAATATGAAAAGATAAAGAGTAGTATAGGGTGTAATTGAAGGAGGATAACTATATGCCATCAATTCAAGAAAAGAAAGTGGATGGAGATGGATACCGTCTACATATCATTCCAACCAATAAATACAAAACAAACACGATTGTTCTGAAGTTCCGCGCTCCATTAGAACGTGAAACCATTACAAAGCGTGCGTTGTTGCCGTATGTCCTGCAACAAGCGACTGAGAATCATCCAAGCGCTCGTTCCTTCCGTACTGCACTCGACGACTTGTACGGTACTGTGCTGTCTGTTGATGCGTCTAAAAAAGGGGAAAACCATATTATTACCTTCCGTATGGAACTAGCGAATGATGCATTCCTAAGAAGTGACGAAGACTTATTGAAACAAGGTTTAGAGTTACTTCATGAGGTCGTATTTAAACCGAAGATGGAGGGGGGCTCGTTAGACCCAACCATTCTTGAACGTGAGAAACAAACGCTAATCCAAAAGATTAAATCTATTCTCGACGATAAAATGAGTTATGCGAATATGCGTCTTATGGATGAAATGTGCGAAGAGGAAGCGTATCGCTTTCATGTTCATGGCTATGAGGAAGATTTAGAGGAGATTGATGGGGAAAATCTGTATTCTTATTATCAGACACTACTCTCCCAAGATGAATTGGACATTTTCATTCAAGGGGCTATGGACGAGTCAAGAGTTGAAGAATTAGCGAAAGAGTATTTCACTCGTAACTATGATCCTTCCCGTTCTATCGAAACGACAGTCAAGGATGCACCTTCTACACCTAAGGAAGTGGTAGAACGTCAGAACATCCAACAAGGGAAGCTTCACCTAGGTTATCGTACTGGCATTCGCTTTCAAGATGACGACTACTATGCGCTTCAAATATTCAATGGATTATTTGGTGGTTTCCCATCCTCGAAGCTATTCATGAATGTACGTGAAAAGCATAGCCTAGCTTATTATGCGGCATCCCGTTTTGAAAGTCACAAAGGGTTATTGCTCGTATTTAGCGGAATTGCTCCTGAGGATTACGATCAAGCACGTGAGATTATTGAAGAGCAGATGAACGCCATGAAGAATGGGGATTTCACAGATGAGGCTATTTCTGAAACGAAAAAGCAAGTAACCAACCAGTTGCTTGAAACGATGGACAATCCATATGGCCTTACAGAAATTCTTTACCACCAAGTGCTGTCTGGTAAAGAAACCACTCCAGATGAAATGCTTCAAGGTGTAAATCAAGTTGAGCGGGAAGACCTGTTGCGTGTTGCGAAAGCAATCGAACTTGACACGGTTTATTTCCTTACGAAAGATGAGGAAGGAGGACAATCATGAACAAGAAATATTACGAACAAGTAAAAGAAACGCTATACTCAAAAACACTCGACAACGGTCTAGAAGTATATTTGCTTCCAAAACAAGAGATGGCCAAAACGTTTGCAATCTTCACGACGGAGTATGGTTCCATTGACCAAACGTTCACGCCTATCGGGAAAGATGAGAAGGTCACGGTTCCAAATGGAATTGCCCATTTTCTTGAGCACAAACTATTTGAGAAAGAAGACCGTGATGTATTTCAAGACTTTACAAAGCAAGGGGCATCTCCTAATGCCTTTACTTCTTTCACAAGTACGGCTTATTTGTTCTCTTCAACAAGTCAAATTGAAGAAAACGTGAAGACGTTGCTCGATTTTGTACAAGATCCTTACTTCTCAGATGAATCAGTAGAGAAGGAGAAAGGCATTATTGCGCAAGAAATTCGAATGTATGACGATCAGCCAGACTGGAGAGCATTCTTTGGAACGATTCAAAGTCTTTTTGAGAATCACCCTGTTCAAATTGACATTGCAGGTACGGTAGATTCCATTCAACACATAACGAAAGAAGATTTGTATACGTGTTATCACACGTTCTATCATCCTTCGAACATGACGTTCTTCCTTGCTGGTAACTTTGATCCTGAAGCGATGATGAATGAGATTGAGCAGAATCAGTCGTTTAAAGAGTTTAAACCACTTGATGGCATTAATCGTTCATACCCTGAAGAACCAACAGCGGTTGCGAAGAAGAAACACGTCATTGAGATGCCTGTCACCGTTTCTAAAAGTATGGTGGGTCTAAAGGAAGACTTATCTGTCCTTACTAAGGACAACTTCTTACGTATCGATTTAATTAAAGATATGGTACTTGACCATTTCTTCTCAAAAAGTGGAGAGTTCTATGAAACGCTCTATAAGGAAGATTTAATTGATGACAGCTTCTCTTATGAAACGCATCTTGATAAGACGTTTGGATTTACGGTTATTGGTGGAAACACACGTGAACCGGACAAATTCGCCAATAAAGTTACAGAGATGCTGCATGAACTAAAGAATCGTGAAATTACGGATGAAGAATTTGAACGGATGAAGAAGAAGAAAGTAGGTCAATTCATGCGTTCTATGAATTCTCTTGAATTTATTGCAAATACGTTCGTTCAATATCGCCATTTAGGAATTGATTTCTTCGAAGTACTTCCAACGATTGAGAACGTTACGAAAGATGAACTCCTCGATCACTTGAAACACTGGATTGATGAAGAACGAATCGCCGTGACTCAAGTTGTTCCTAAAGGAGAGTAACATGAATAGAACCGTTTTTATTATTGGAGCAAGTGGTGCCATTGGTCGCGCCACTGCTCTTTTATTTGGTGAAGAAGGTGCACAGCTCATCCTTCACTACAATCAGAATGAAGAGGCTATTGAACGTCTCATAGACGACCTCCCTGAACATACTGTGCTTCAGACGATAAAGAGCGATATTCGCACTTCAAGTGGCATTCACCATCTCATTCAATCGCTTACGTTCCATGTTGATGTGGTGGTCTTCGCAAGCGGCGTAAACCAGTACGGGTTGTTACAAGACATATCTGAGGAGGAGATGGACCACCTCTATCATATCCACGTGAAAACCCCATGGCTCGTTTCAAAAGCGGTCTTACCCTCGATGATTACAAATCAAAAAGGTCACCTTGTACTCGTCTCATCGATATGGGGGGAAGTGGGAGCGGGCCTTGAAGTTCTTTACTCTTCCGTTAAAGGTGCACAAGACAGCTTCGTGAAAGCATTAGCGAAAGAAGTTGGCCGATCTGGTATTCATGTGAACGGTGTACGTCCAGGGTATATCGACACGAAAATGAATGATCATTTGTCGAGTGAAGAACAGCAGCTTCTTAAAGATGAAATCCCTGTTGGGCGCTTTGGCGAAGCGAAGGAAGTGGCCTCTGTAATCCGATTTTTATGCAGTGATGAATCGAGTTACATGCATGGTCAGCTTCTAAATGTGAACGGTGCGTGGCAAGGATAAAATCCATGTATAAACTCCCTATATTGGGCAGATATTAAGCACGTAAGCTTAATATAGGAGGGGTAATAATGTCTGTACTTGAAAATTGGGATTCCTGGAAAGGCTTTTTAGGTGACCGTTTAAGCCAAGCTCAATCTGAAGGTATGCAGGATGCAACAGTAAATGAGCTCGCCTTTGAAATTGGCGACTACTTAGTAAACCAAGTGAACGCTGAAAACGCAGAAGAAGCCGTCCTTCGTGACCTATGGCAAGTAGCCGATCAGGAAGAACAACATGCCATTGCAAATATGATGGTGAAACTTGTGAAGAATAACGGCTCTAAATAAGCTAAATGAAAAGCAAGAGGAGCGCTCCTCTTGCTTTTTTCTATGCTGAAGGAGTCGTTTGAGTTAGAAATGAGGAGTGGCAGTCGCTCCAGGTCATACATTTTCTGCTTTTGTCTACCCCACCTGACAAAAACACGTTTCATAAAAATTAGGGAGATATTGTGCTTTTCTATTATTTGAAAATCATTTATGATAGAGAGTAGTTATGCCACAAAGTGGTTCCCTTATAGAAGATGTGGTGGGGTTGTTAGGAAGGAGAGGGTTTCATGGAGAAGATCGAGTGGTATTTAGAATACGAAATTCAATTGAACCGTCCTGGACTACTAGGTGATATCTCTTCACTTCTAGGTATGCTTTCTATTAACATTGTTTCAATTAATGGTGTAGAGAATTCAAGACGCGGGATGTTGCTGCTCTGTAAAGACCATGAGCAAGTAACGCGCTTGCGTTCCATTTTAAATACGATGGATACAATTAAGATTACGAAATATCGTCAACCGAAATTACGCGACCGATTGGCTGTGCGACACGGACGTTACATAAATAGAGACAATGACGATAAGAAAACGTTTCGATTTGTTCGTGAAGATTTAGGGTTACTGGTCGATTTTATGGCTGAGTTGTTCAAGCAAGATGGCCATAAGTTAATCGGAATTCGAGGGATGCCTCGCGTCGGAAAGACAGAGTCGGTTGTCGCGGCTAGTGTCTCAGCGAATAAGAAATGGCTTTTTCTTTCAAGTACACTTTTAAAGCAAACCATCCGTGATCGACTCATTCAGGAAGAATATTCAGAGGACAATTTGTATATTTTCGACGGTATTGTATCGACGAAGCGTGCGAATGAACAACATTGGCAACTTGTACGTGAGATTATGCGTCTGCCAGCTACGAAGGTAGTCGAACATCCCGATATGTTTGTCCGTTCTACAGAATATACATTAAATGACTTTGACTACATCATAGAACTGAGAAACGATGATAATGAAGAGATTACATACGAAGAAATAGACCGACCTGTGTTCGAGCAAGGGGATGGCTTTTCAATGTTCGACTTTTAAATTGGATGGTGTTAACAAATGGAAATTGGAGATCGTTTGAAAGAAGCGAGAGAAGCGAAAGGGCTTTCTCTTGATGATGTACAGCAGGAAACGAAGATTCAAAAAAGGTACTTACAGGCTATTGAAACGGGTAATTTCAGCATTATGCCTGGGAAATTCTATACACGCGCATTCATTCGGCAATATGCAGAGGCTGTTGGACTCGACCCTGATGAAGTGATGGAAGAGCATAAAGGAGAACTTCCGAGCTCTGGAGATGAAGAATACGTTCAATATTCTCGGGCAGAGCGACAAAGAGAGCAGCAGTCCGACAAGACATCAGTGTTTGCTTCAGCATTTCCAAAGCTTATCGTAGGCGCTTTATTAATCGGCGTCGTTGTCCTCATTGCGTTCTTTGTTATTAACGGAACGGGTAATGGTGATGCCAACGAGACGAATGAGGCGGAGACTTCAGACGGAGGCGAGCCGATTTCGATTAATGAGAGCGATGAGGAAGAGGCAGAAGAAGCTACTGCTGAAGGACAAGAAGATGAAAGTAAGAATGAAAACGAAGAAAAGAAAGCTGAAAAGGCAGAAGATGAAGCGGCTTCTGATCAGGAGAAATCAGACGAGGAGTCTGAGCAGACAGACAAAGAGGACACTCCTTCCGAGGAAGAGAAATCTGCAGAAGAAGAGTCGAAACCTGAAATAAAGTTAGTTCAACAAGGTTCTGAGAATGCACCAACCCATACATTTGAAGTTACAGGTGTGAACGATGAATTGAAAGTGGAGATTCAATCTGCCAATACGTACCTAAATGTTGAGAATCTAGATGGTAAATCATTTTATGCTGATGCATTCCCGAAACAAGGTGAGTCTGATACGAAAACATTTGACTTGTCTGGGGAGAAAGGTGTTTACTTAAACGTAGGTAGAACAGTAGATACCACAATTAAGATTAACGGTGTAGAGCTACAGTATCCGGTGAAGCCGGCAGACAAGCCTCACCAGAAATTTGAAATCAAAGTAAAAGAGTCATCTCAATAAGAAAGGGTCATCTTTTATAGATGACTCTTTTCTTCTTCATGATGGACAAGAATAGGAGGACATGTGATGAATATCCCAAACAAAATTACACTATCACGCATTTTATTAATCCCAATCTTTATTGTACTCTTAACGGTACCATACACGGGTCCAGAGTACAGTATTGGAGAAAGCACGTTGCCACTCATGCATCTATTAGCCGGTATCCTCTTTATCATAGCTTCTACGACAGATTGGATCGATGGTTATTATGCGCGTAAGCATGACCTCGTCACGAATCTCGGGAAGTTCTTAGACCCACTTGCTGATAAGTTACTTGTGTCAGCTGCCTTAATCTTGCTCGTAGAGTTAGGAATGGCACCAGCTTGGGTAGTCATTATTATTATTTCACGCGAATTTGCAGTAACGGGGCTGCGCTTAGTGGCAGCTGGAGAAGGAATTGTGCTTGCTGCGAGTCAAATGGGGAAATTAAAGACATGGTTACAAATTATCGCGGCTTCTACGTTGTTGCTTCATAATTTCCCATTCTCTTATATTGGGTTCCCATTTGCGACAATTTCTCTATATGCAGCTATGATTATTACGTTAGTATCAGGTATTGAGTACTTTATGAAAAACTGGCATGTAATGAGGGATTCTAAATGAAACAAGTAAATGCGGAAGTGATTGGAATTGGTACAGAGCTATTGCTCGGACAAATTGTAAATAGTAACGCTCAGTGGTTATCGTCACAATTGGCTGACCTTGGCGTGAATGTACTTTACCATCAAGTAGTAGGTGATAACGAACAACGAATGACAGACGTGTTCGCTCTAGCCGAATCAAGGTCAGATTTAATCATTGTTACAGGTGGACTTGGGCCGACAGAAGACGATGCGACAAAACAAGTTGTCGCGAATCTATTGAACAAGTCGCTCTATGTGCATGAAGATACAATGAAGGAAATTGAAAATTATTATATCCAGAACGGGCTTAGCATGTCGCCAAATAACAAGAAGCAAGCTGAACTTATTGAAGGCTCCACCTTGCTTCCAAATGCTGCTGGAATGGCACCTGGCGTAGCGATTCATGAGAATGAAACTACATGGGTGCTCTTACCTGGTGTGCCTTCAGAGATGAAGAGCATTATGAATGAAGGAGGATTCCAGTTTATTAAGCGTCAAGTTGGAGTAGATGCAACCATCCATTCAAAAATGCTTCGCTTTATTGGGATTGGGGAATCACAACTTGAACATGACCTTCAAGATTTAATTTCTGGTCAGACTAACCCAACAATTGCCCCATTAGCAGGCAACGGAGAAGTCTCTATCCGGTTGACTTCTAAAGCAGCTACATTGGACGAAGCGAAAGACATGTTAAGAGAGACAGAAGCAGAGATTGAAAGACGAGTAGGCCAGTACCTGTACGGCAGTGATGATGATACCTTAGAGGCGAAAGTGATGGAGTTATTAAAAGAGAAAGGGTACTCCATTAGCTCAGCTGAGAGCTTAACAGGGGGACGATTTATCGACCAACTCATTACAATTCCAGGTGCATCCGAAATCACGAAAGGCTCTGTCGTATGTTACGATACAGAAGTGAAAAGTGGCTTACTGGAAGTGCCTCAACTGATCTTGGAAACGCAAGGAGTTGTCTCATCTTCATGCGCTGAAACGCTAGCAGTAAACGTAGCAGATAAACTCCGTTCAAGTATCGGCATTAGCTTTACTGGCGTAGCTGGACCAAGTGAGCAAGAAGGCCAACCAGTTGGGAAAGTGTTTATCGGAATCTATGTAGATGGTGAACTTCCTTATGCGAAAGAATTTCATTTCAATGGCGACCGTGAAGGAATCAGAAATCGCGCAGTAAAGAAAGGCTTCCAGTTGTTATACCAAATGTTAACTCAATAGACTTTTCTTTTTACTGGATATTTACCCGATGAAACTTGTAAAATCGCTTAAGAGAAAATGATAATTCCAACATCAACGAATGTGTGGAAAAAGGGAACATTTATTCGTATTTTTCTTGGCAAATGAATCAAAACACGTTATGATAAGTATAGATTATCCTAAGGGGGAAGAAATGTGAGCGATCGTAAACAAGCGCTAGATATGGCGTTAAGACAAATAGAGAAGCAGTTCGGTAAAGGTTCAATTATGAAACTAGGTGAACAAGCCGAGCAACGTATTAGTACAGTTCCAAGTGGATCCCTTGCCCTTGACGTAGCATTGGGTGTTGGCGGTTACCCTCGCGGTCGTATTGTTGAAATTTATGGACCAGAATCCTCTGGTAAGACGACGGTTGCGCTGCATGCGATTGCAGAAGCCCAACAACAAGGCGGTACAGCGGCATTTATTGATGCTGAGCATGCCCTTGATCCTGTTTACGCAAGAGCGCTTGGTGTAAATATTGAAGAACTATTGCTCTCACAGCCCGATACAGGAGAACAAGCATTAGAAATTGCAGAAGCGCTTGTTCGAAGCAATGCGGTTGATATGGTCGTAATTGACTCTGTTGCTGCCCTTGTTCCTAAAGCGGAAATTGAGGGTGAAATGGGAGATTCTCACGTTGGTCTTCAGGCGCGTTTGATGTCTCAAGCTCTTCGTAAGCTTGGTGGCGCGATTAATAAATCGAAGACAACAGCGATCTTTATTAACCAAATTCGTGAGAAAGTCGGCGTTATGTTCGGTAACCCTGAAACGACACCAGGTGGACGTGCCCTTAAATTCTACTCTTCTGTTCGCTTAGAAGTTCGTCGTGCAGAAACGTTGAAGCAAGGAAATGACATGGTCGGAAATAAAACGAAGATTAAAGTTGTGAAGAACAAAGTTGCACCTCCGTTCCGTCAGGCTGAAGTTGACATTATGTACGGAGAAGGAATTTCACGCGAGGGAGAACTCCTAGATATCGGCACAGACCTTGATATGGTTACGAAGAGTGGCTCTTGGTATTCCTATGAAGGAGAACGATTAGGACAAGGTCGTGAGAATGCGAAACAATTCCTTAAAGAAAATCCTGAAACGTATAAAGAAATTCATAGATTGATTCGTGAGCATTATGAAATGGATTCAACACCACTTCATGCTCCTCAGGAAGATACTTCAAACGACCAAGACACGCTTGATGTGTAAGTACTGAGTCATACTTGCTCCTTTATGGGGGCAAGTATTTTTTCTACATAACAGTAAGGGGTTACATTTTTTGAAGGAAGCGCTTCGAAAGATTTGACCATTCCTTGACAATCTTGACAGACAAGCTTAAAATTAACATGTATAATTTTCATTTTTCTTATTATTGACAAAATGTTTAGACTATTCCCACTAAAAATGAAAATGAAGCATTGTTGATGCCGACACAATGTAAAAAGTAAATAGCAATAGGAGGTGAATCGATGAATCTATATGTAACCATCATCTCCATTTTGCTTACCTTAATCGTCGGTATTGTTGTTGGTTATCTGATTCGGAAATCCATTGCGGAAGCGAAGATTTCAAGTGCTGAGGAGTTAGCGAAGCAAATCGTTGACGAAGGTCATAGAAACGCTGAAGCCGCGAAGAAAGAATCTCTACTTGAAGCTAAGGAAGAGAATCATCAGCTTCGACAAGGGGCTGAACAAGAAATTCGTGAGCGCCGCACGGAACTTCAGAAGCAGGAAAGCCGTTTAATGCAGAGAGAAGAGAATCTGGATCGTAAGAGTGAGACGCTTGATAAGCGCGAGCTTATGTTAGAGAAGAAAGAGGAGTCACTTACAGAAAAACAACAACAAATTGAAGAAACGGAAAGCAAAGTGGAACAATTGAAGGAAACACAGCAGTCTGAGCTTGAGCGTATATCAGGCTATACGACCGATCAAGCAAGACAAGTTATTCTTGAACGCTTAGAAAATGAACTGTCTCATGAAACAGCAGTTATGGTGAAAGAAGCTGAGAATCGTGCGAAAGAGGAAGCAGATAAGAAGGCGAAGAACATTTTATCCCTTGCTCTTCAACGGACAGCCGCAGACCATGTTGCAGAAACAACCGTTTCTGTCGTTAACTTGCCTAATGATGAGATGAAAGGGCGTATCATCGGACGTGAGGGACGAAACATTCGTACCCTTGAAACCCTTACAGGAATCGACTTAATTATTGACGATACTCCTGAAGCGGTTATTCTATCTGGATTTGATCCGATTCGCCGTGAAACAGCTCGTATTGCACTAGAGAAACTTGTTCAAGACGGGCGTATTCATCCGGCGCGCATTGAAGAAATGGTTGAGAAATCGCGTCGTGAAATTGATGAATATATACGTGAAGTTGGAGAAGAGACAACATTCGAAGTGGGCGTCCATGGCCTGCATCCTGACCTTGTTAAGATTATTGGTCGATTGAAATACCGTACAAGTTACGGTCAGAATGTGTTGAAACACTCTATGGAAGTTGCGTATCTATCTGGTCTATTGGCTGCTGAGCTAGGCGAAGACCAGGTGTTGGCCAAACGAGCAGGCTTGCTTCATGACATTGGGAAAGCCATTGACCATGAGGTGGAAGGTAGCCACGTGGAAATTGGCGTTGAATTAGCTACGAAATACAAAGAGAATGACACCGTAATCAATGCAATTGCTTCTCACCACGGAGATGAAGAGCCAACTACTATTATTTCCGTTCTTGTTGCAGCCGCGGATGCGCTATCTGCAGCTAGACCTGGTGCAAGAAGTGAAACGCTAGAGAACTACATCAAGAGACTTGAGAAGTTAGAAGAGATTTCTGAGTCGTACGATGGTGTTGAGAAATCCTTTGCCATTCAGGCCGGCCGTGAGGTTCGTATCATGGTTCGTCCAGATGATGTAAATGATTTAGAATCAACGCAGCTCGCTCGTGATATTCGTAAGCGAATTGAGGATGAGCTTGATTATCCAGGGCACATTAAAGTGACCGTTGTTCGTGAAACGAGAGCTGTGGAATATGCGAAGTAAAAAGAAGCGGTCTTCGGATCGCTTCTTTTGTTATGTGCCAATAGGCTCAAGGGATCAATTAAGCTTTTGACATAGGTGCGCCATTGTGTGACACTTATATCTACTTAGACGGAAGAAAGGAATTACGAAATTATGAAATTATTGTTTGTAGGAGATATTGTAGGTTCACCAGGAAGAGATATGGTGCAAGAGTATGTACCACGGTTAAAGAAGAAGTATAACCCACACTTCACTATTATTAACGGAGAGAATGCTGCGTCTGGGAAAGGGATTACTCAGAAGATTTATCGTGAACTCTTAGAGAGTGGCGCACAAGCAATCACACTTGGAAATCATGCGTGGGATAAACGAGAAATCTTTGATTTTATAGATGATGCTCCCCTAATGGTAAGACCTGCAAATTTCCCGGAGGACACACCTGGTCAAGGCATTACGTACATTAAAGACGGTGGCATTGAGCTTGCTGTTATTAATCTACAAGGACGTACATTCCTTCCACCACTAGAAGACCCGTTCCGTGTTGCGGATGAACTCGTGGAAGAAGCAAAGAAGCGTACGCCTCATATTTTTGTTGATTTCCATGCGGAAGCAACAAGTGAGAAGCAAGCATTAGCTTGGTATCTTGATGGTCGTGTCAGCGCTGTAGTCGGGACTCACACCCACGTTCAAACTGCGGACAACCGTGTGCTACCTGGGGGAACAGGTTTTATTACTGACGTAGGTATGACTGGCCCTTACGACGGAATATTAGGAACCGACCGCGAAGCTGTCCTTAAGAAATTCTTAACGCAATTGCCTGTACGTTTTGAAATTCCAAAAAAGGGAAGGACACAATTAAGCGCGGTTATGATTGATGTAGACAAGGCCTCAGGCAAAGCTACCAAGGTGGAACGAATTTTAATTAACGATGATCATCCATTTTTTGACTAAATGTTTGAAGTTTTCTAAAAATTCGTTCATAATAGGTAGATAAGGAGGCATATTCTACGAGCTCCTAGAATAAGATTACAATGGAATATTCTTAGCTAATGAAGGAGGAACTAGTAGTGGAAATATTAAAAGTTTCAGCAAAATCTAATCCAAACTCTGTAGCAGGCGCACTTGCGAACGTACTAAGAGAGCGTGGGACGGCGGAGATACAAGCTATTGGCGCTGGTGCACTGAATCAAGCCGTGAAAGCGGTCGCAATTGCGAGAGGTTTCGTGGCACCTAGCGGAGTAGATTTAATTTGTATTCCTGCATTCACAGATATTCTAATTGATAACGAGGAGCGGACAGCGATTAAGCTAATCGTGGAGCCTCGCTAATCTATCTAACTAAGCAACCTGTTTATATAAACAGGTTGCTTCTCATTTATAAAGAGATGATGCTCCGGGCAACGTTCTGCCGGAGTATTTCTTATGAGGAGGGAAGAACGTGTTGATTGATGCGCATTGTGATGCATTACTGAAATTGTGGGAGGATCCCACTCGGTCGTTTGTAGATAGCCCAGCTATTACAGTGAACTATGAGAATTGGATGAATAGTCCTGTGAAAGCTCAATGCTTCGCGTTATTCGTTCCACCAGAAGTACCTAGTGGAGAACAGTTTCGTGTTGCTCTAGAGATGGTAGATTTGTTTTACGACCGTATTATTGCTCCATTCTCGAACATTAAGGTGATTCATACGAAAGAAGACTTACAGCATCTTAAGGAAGGAGAGAGAGGAGCAATCTTAACCCTTGAAGGTTGTCATCCGATTGGGGACGAACTCATCAGGTTGAAAACCTTACTGAGGCTGGGTGTTAAATCAGTTGGATTGACTTGGAATAATGCGAATGCTACAAGCGATGGGATTTTAGAGGAGCGTGGTGCAGGGCTCTCTTCATTTGGCAACAAAGTGGTAGATTTACTTAATGAATATCGGGTATGGACAGACGTGTCGCACCTTTCTTACAAAGGATTTTGGGATGTTATGGAGCGTGCGGATTATCCAATGGCCTCTCATTCTAACGTGTATGAGGTAACTTCGCATCAGAGAAACCTAAATGAAGCACAACTTCATGCACTCATTGGTCAAGATGCTTTTATCGGGGTCACGTTTGTACCAAGCTTCTTAGAGGAAAATGGTGAAGCGGACCTAACTTCCGTTATGACTCATGTGAATCGGATTATTGAACTTGGAGGCGAGAATGTGCTAGGCTTCGGGTCTGATTTCGATGGGACGGATGAAAGAGTCGCTGGACTAACTTCTCCAGTCGATTATGAGGAATTGATGAATCTCGTTCGACAATCTTATTCTGAGGAAACAGCTCAAAAGCTTGGTTATAAGAATTTCTTAAGATTATTCCCCAGTTAGGCAATAGTCCGTGTTAGGTGGACACTCTTTTCTTTAATAGTAGAAATTTTATGTGAATTATGATAATAATATACGTAGAAGGTTCTTTTATTAGAAAAGGGGTGTACATCTTGGATGGAAAAATGAAAGCGGTTTTAAAGAAAGGGGCCACCGAGGGAGCACAATTGGTTGAAGTGGATGTGCCCACGATAGGGGCTAGAGATGTATTAATTGAAGTTCAAGCAACGTCCATTTGTGGTACGGATGTGCATATTTATAATTGGGATGAGTGGTCGAAGAGTCGTGTCAAACCACCTTACGTCTTCGGACATGAATTTAGCGGAATTGTGAAAGAAGTTGGCGAGGCTGTGACGCGGGTTGAAGTAGGCGATTACGTGAGTGCGGAAACGCATCTAGTCTGTCATACTTGCCCTCAATGTTTAACCGGGAATTACCACATATGTAAGAATACGAAGATTATCGGGGTAGATACGAATGGATGTTTCGCGGAGTATGTGGCGCTTCCTGAACAAAATTTGTGGAAGAATCCAAAGAATATGCCAGTCTCCATTGCATCGATTCAAGAGCCCATGGGGAATGCTGTACATACCGTGTTAAATGGGGAGGTCGCAGGCAAGTCGGTTGCCATTATTGGCTGTGGGCCAATCGGGCTAATGGCAGTGGGGGTTGCGAAGGCAGCAGGCGCTTCTCAAGTGCTTGCCTTTGATGTAAACGAGTACCGTTTAGAACTAGCGAGTCAAATGGGCGCCACAGTCCCGATACACTCTGGTGAATGTGACCCTGTTGAAGAAGCTCTCATTCTGACAGATGGGCATGGGGTTGACGTTGTGTGTGAGATGAGTGGTCATCCAGTAGCGATGGACCAAGGGTTTAAGATGGTAACGAACGGTGGCAGAGTCTCAATCTTGAGTTTACCTACAACAAGAGTGGATTTAGATATTACGAATGACATTGTATTTAAAGGGATTACCGTGCAAGGGATTACAGGTCGAAAGATGTATGAGACGTGGCAACAAGTATCGAGGTTGCTTCAATCTGAGCAAGTAGACGTAAAGCCGATCATTACACACCATTTGCCGTTAGAAGACTATGAACTTGGCTTTAAGTTAATGAATGAGGGCAAGTGTGGAAAGGTTGTCTTGTATCCGCATGGAGTGCCAACAACTACATCTGAGGAGGTTGAACGATGAAAGGATTTGAACATTTGCAACGTGAATTAGAAGAAATGAAGGACAACGGGACCTATCGTCAGCTAATTCCGTTAGAAAGCGAACAAGGCTCTACCGTTACGATCAAAGGAAAAGAGGTCATTCAATTATCCTCAAACAATTACTTGGGATTAACGTCTCATAAAAGGCTAAAGGGAGCGGCAACAAAAGCAGTGGAACAATATGGTGTTGGAACAGGCTCAGTAAGAACAATTGCTGGGACGTTGACGATGCATGAAGAATACGAGCGAAAGTTAGCAAAGTTTAAGCACACAGAAGCAGCCCTTGTCTTCCAATCTGGATTCACCACGAATCAAGGCGTGCTTTCATCCATGCTTACAGACGAAGATGTTGTCATTTCGGACGAGTTAAACCACGCCTCCATCATTGATGGCATTCGTTTAACGAAATCAGGACGGAAGATTTATAAGCATGTAGATATGGATTCGTTGGAAGAGCAACTCTTGGCTTCCATGGACTATCGAACCCGCTTAATTGTTACGGATGGTGTGTTCTCGATGGATGGAAATATTGCTCCTTTACCTGCTATTGTAGAACTTGCGGAGAAATACGATGCGCTTGTGATGGTTGATGACGCTCATGCGAGCGGCGTACTTGGCAAGAATGGCCGCGGCACTGTTAACCATTTTGGATTAGATGGTCGAGTTCATATTCAAGTAGGGACGTTAAGTAAAGCAATTGGGGTGTTAGGTGGGTATGTGGTCACATCCGAAACGCTTAAGGAATACTTAATCCATAAAGGGCGTCCTTTCTTGTTCAGTACATCTCATCCGCCTGCAGTAACCGCTGCTTGTGATGCTGCGATTGATGTGTTGCTTGAGGAGCCTCAGTTGATTGAGAAGTTGTGGGAGAATACGAAGTTCTTTAAAGACGGACTTCAGAAACTAGGTTTTGATACGGGCATCAGTGAAACTCCTATCACGCCAGTTCTTGTAGGAGACGATGCGTTAACGCACCGGTTCTCAGATGAATTGTTTAATGAAGGTGTATTTGCTCAAGGGATTGTGTACCCGACTGTGCCGAAGGGAAGTGGTCGAATTCGGACCATCGTAACTGCAGAGCATTCGAAAGAAGAGCTTGCAACGGCCCTTTCTGCATTTGAACGTGCGGGTAGAAATCTCGGACTGCTGAAAGAGTAAGAACCATTTTCCCCTTTTCACCCTAGAACCCTTACCATTATTTTCTTTTCTTTTTAAGGTTGTCCTTGCTATAATGTAAGGGTTAGCATGGATGGAAAGGGGTTCCTACATATGAATGAGCAGCAGAGAAAAGAACAGAACATTCTTCAGTCTGACGATGAGGCGAAGAATTTAAAGCGGATTCAAGAACTGTCCAGTGATGATCTAATCTCTCATTATTTCCAAACCACCTATGAACCTACCGCCCCTTCATTGAAAGAGGCGAAAAAACGAGGGAAGTCTGAAACAGAGGTTCACTACGATTTCACGATTCCTGAAGATATTCAGGGTATAGGGGCTCGGAAGAAGTTTCAAATTCGTACGTATGGATGTCAAATGAACGAACATGACACAGAAGTTATGGCTGGGATTCTGACAGAGATGGGGTATGAATCTACCACAGACCAGCATGAAGCAGATATTATCTTGCTGAATACGTGTGCCATCCGGGAAAATGCAGAAAACAAAGTGTTTGGCGAATTAGGGCACCTAAAGTCGCTGAAACGGGAGAATCCAGGTTTATTACTTGGCGTTTGCGGATGCATGTCTCAAGAAGAGGCAGTTGTAAACCGCATTAAACAGAAGCATCCATTTGTAGACCTTGTATTCGGAACGCATAACATTCATCGGTTGCCTCAACTTGTGAAAGAGGCGCTGTTTAGCAAGGAAATGGTTCTTGAGGTGTGGTCTAAAGAAGGCGACATTATCGAGAATTTACCTCGTGTACGCAAGGGGAAGATAAAAGGCTGGGTTAATATCATGTACGGATGTGACAAATTCTGTACCTATTGTATTGTACCTTATACAAGAGGGAAAGAAAGAAGTAGAGTACCGCATGATATTATCCAAGAAGTACGCGCCATGGCTGCTGAAGGATATAAAGAAATTACACTTCTTGGCCAGAATGTAAATGCGTATGGGAAAGACTTAGACTATGAATATAGTTTAGGCGATTTAATGGATGAATTAAGAAAGATTGATATCCCGCGTATTCGTTTTACGACGTCACATCCACGTGACTTTGATGAACGTCTAATCGAGGTGCTCTCAAAAGGTGGCAACATGTTAGATCATATTCATTTGCCGGTCCAATCTGGTAGCACTGAAGTGTTGAAGCGGATGTCTCGAAAGTATACAAGAGAGCGCTACTTGGATTTGGTTCAACAAATTAGAGAAGCGATGCCAAACGCGACCTTAACGACAGATATCATCGTTGGCTTTCCAAATGAAACAGAAGAGCAGTTCGAGGAAACGATGACCCTTGTTGAAGAGGTAGGATTTGAAGCAGCCTATACGTTCATTTACTCTAAAAGAGAAGGAACACCGGCTGCCAACATGGAAGATAACGTGCCGATGGACGTGAAGAAAGCTCGTCTCAAGCGTCTCAATGAGCTTGTAAATCGTCAGTCTAAAGAGGCGATGGCGAAGTATGAAGGCGAAGTTGTTGACGTCCTTGTAGAAGGTGTAAGCAAGAACAATGATGAGGTGCTTGCTGGGTATACCGCGCGTAACAAAGTGGTGAACTTCAAAGGCCCTAAAACGGCAATTGGCCAAATTGTACAAGTGAAAATACAAGAATCTAAAACATGGTCGCTAAATGGCGAAATGGTGGAAACTATAGAGGTGAAGTAAATGACCACGTATACACGTGAAGATGTCCTAAAACATGCAGAAGAATTAGCTAAAATGCTTGCCAACACACCTGAAATTGACCGATTTAAACAGGTGGAAGCGAAACTGAATGATAACCAACGAGTCAAGAACAACATTAACCGCATCAAGTCTCTTCAGAAACAAGCGGTTAACTTTCAGCACTACGGAAAGACAGAGGCATTAAAGAAAGTAGAGAAAGAAATCGACCGTCTTCAGGCTGAATTGGATGAAATTCCAGTTGTTTCTGAATTTAAAGAAACACAAATTACCATTAATGACTTCTTACAGCTTGTTACGGGTACCATCTCCCGTGAAGTGACGAATGAAGTCATCCGCTCAACTGGTGGCGACTTGTTAACAGGTGAGACGGGTTCAGCACTTGGAGCAAGTTCAATAAAAGAGTCATAAATAGAAGGCAAAGAGCATCTCTTGTATGGAGGTGCTCTTTATTTATTTTTATCATAAAAAGATTTCGTACATTTTCCTAGGCTCTTGCATAGAATGAACTAGAAACAGAATGTTGCGACCGTATGGAATTTGGCACTTCGGACGTTTGTCTTCAATATCGATGTAAGTACTAAGAAGGAGGAGGTTGGGCTCTCATGTCGTTTTTTGATCAGGAGTATCGTGAAATTATTACGAAAGCGGTCTGTGGGAAGGGACGCAAGTTTACACAATCCACTCATACAGTTACCCCGTCACACCGCCCAACGAGTATTTTAGGATGCTGGGTCATCAACCACATCTATAACGCTAAGAAAAAAGGCGACTTTGTTGAAGTTTCAGGTAGCTACGATATCAACGTTTGGTATTCATACAACGACAACACAAAAACAGAAGTTGTAACCGAACGAGTAACGTATAGCGATAAAGTTCATTTGTCCATTAAAGATGAGCATTGCGTAGATGAGAACTGCGAAGTCATTGCTCGTGTTGTACAACAGCCGAACTGTCTGGAGGCAAGAATTGCTCACCAAGGACACAAAATTGTTGTAGAAGTGGAACGCGAATTTATCGTTGAGGTGATAGGGGAGACAAAAATTTGTGTGAAGGTCGACCCAGACGGCTGCGTACATGAGGAAGATGATTGGGGTTACGAGCTTTCTGATGATGAATTTGCAGATGTTGATCCTGACTTCTTGGCGCAAGAAGAAGAAGAGTAGATACTTAGAAGGGGTGCCAATAGGTGCCTCTTTTTTAGTGGATTGGTTGAATGTCCCTGACTGATAGGAAGGAATGTGTGTGTTATAATGTTGGGTAGACATTTTTGAACGTTTTGGAGGATCGATATGGCTAAACAAACACCCATGATGCAGCAATATTTAAAAATTAAATCCCAATATAAGGACGCTTTTCTCTTCTTCCGTCTAGGAGACTTTTATGAAATGTTTCATGAAGATGCAACAAAAGCGGCCCAAGAACTTGAAATTACACTCACGAGTCGCGATGGAGGTGAGAATGGGCGAATTCCAATGTGCGGAGTTCCATTCCATTCCTCAAAGAACTACATCAAAACGCTGGTAGAGCGTGGATACAAAGTGGCTATTTGTGAGCAGGTGGAAGACCCGCGTGTAGCGAAAGGGGTTGTAAAGCGAGAAGTTGTGCAACTGATTACCCCAGGTACGGTTATGGAAGGCACCATGCTTGATGAAGGGGAGAATAACTTTCTTGCCGCCATTACTCCGCTAGACGAGCAGCAGTTTATTATTGCTTATAACGATTTAACAACTGGTGAGAGCAGTGTGGCTCATATACGAGATGGCTTTGACAGTGTAGTGAGTGAATTATTTAACCGTCCTGTTAAAGAGATTGTCATCCCATCATCATTAGGTGAAGAGAAAGAGACGCAGCTGACAGACCGACTTTCTGTTACGTTATCCTATGAAGACCAAGAAGAATTGCTTGAGGGGTATGCCCATTTAACAGAAGGGCTGAAGCAGGATGGGCTGAAACGAGGATTCTTCCGATTGTTCCATTATTTGCAACGTACCCAGAAGCGGTCTATGGATCATTTGAAGCCTGTTCAGTACATCGAACTTATGAACTATATGAAGCTTGATTTGTACTCAAAGAGAAACCTTGAATTAATGGAAACTTTCCGTAAAGGTGGGAAGAAGGGGAGCTTGTTATGGGTGTTAGACCACACTGTAACGGCTATGGGAGCGCGTCATCTTAAAAAATGGCTCGAACGTCCTTTGTTGAACCCAGATGATATACAGTCCCGCTATAATCAAGTGGAGGGCTTTTTAAATCAATTCTTCGAACGAGAAATGATTCGTGAAGCATTGAAATCCGTCTATGACCTTGAGCGTTTGGCTGGACGTGTGGCTTATGGAAATGTGAATGCCCGAGACCTCATTCAGCTGAAGCAATCTCTAGCTAAGGTTCCAGAAATAAAGCAAATTCTATCAACCTTTCATTCTGAAGAGTTGAAAGGGTTAGGTAGCCATATAGAACCTCTCCAAGAAGTATATGAAATGCTTGATGAGAGTATAAAGGATGAGCCTCCAATCTCTGTTAAAGAAGGCGATTTGATTAAAGATGGGTTTCATCCTCAACTTGATGAATACCGAGATGCAGCCCGAAATGGGAAGCAGTGGATTGCTGAACTAGAACAGCGTGAGCGTGCTGAAACTGGCATCAAATCCTTGAAGATTGGCTATAACCGAGTGTTTGGTTATTATATCGAAGTTACAAAGGCAAATCTTCACCTTCTTCCAGAGGGTAGATATGAAAGAAAACAGACGCTAACAAATGCGGAGCGGTATATTACACCAGAATTAAAGGAAAAAGAAACGCTCATATTAGAAGCTCAAGAGAAAAGCGTAGACCTTGAGTATGATTTGTTTATCGGAGTCCGGGACAAAGTGAAAGAATACATTCGTCCCCTACAGCAACTAGCCGAACAAATGAGTACGCTAGATGTTCTCCAAGGTTTTGCGACAGTAAGTGAAGAGAATCAGTATACACGTCCTTCCATCACACCAGACCGTTCTATAAACGTAATTGGTGGCCGACATCCTGTAGTAGAGAAGGTCATGAAGGACGACCACTTTGTGCCAAATGATATTAAGATGCAGGAAGGAACGGATGTCTTTCTAATCACAGGCCCGAACATGTCAGGTAAGAGTACGTACATGCGTCAAGTTGCATTGACTGCCATTATGGCCCAGATTGGATGTTTCGTACCGGCTGAATCGGCAGAACTTCCAATCTTCGACCAAGTGTTTACACGTATTGGTGCAGCAGACGACCTTGTATCTGGTCAAAGTACGTTTATGGTGGAAATGCTAGAAGCGAACCACGCGTTAACGAAAGCGACAGAGCGTAGTTTAATTCTATTAGATGAAATTGGCCGTGGGACGAGCACCTACGATGGTATGGCGCTTGCTCAGTCTATTGTTGAGTACATTCATGAACACATTCATGCTAAAACGCTATTCTCAACACATTACCATGAGTTAACAGCGTTAGAGCAATCGCTACAGCAGTTACGAAATGTCCATGTTCGCGCTGAGGAATACGAAGGGAAAGTTGTATTCTTGCACCAAATAAAAGACGGTGCAGCAGATGAAAGCTACGGGATTCACGTTGCAAAACTAGCCCAGTTGCCAGATTCCTTATTGGCCAGGGCGGAAGAGCTTCTTCAACAGTTTGAACAAGGAAAGGACGCTCCTACTTTACAAAGAGAGGCGATGTCACCATCTGTTCCTGAAAAGGATGACGCACAGTTATCCTTCTTCCTAGCTAAAGACCAAGAAAACGAACAGAAACTAGAAGCAGGGCAACCTGCACAGAATCAAGAAGAACACGGCGTGCTCTCAGAGCTACGTGACTTAGATTTGCTTGAACTAAACCCGATTGAAGCGATGAATGAGCTTTACCGACTTCAGAAGCAGTTAAAATCGTAAGAGAGGAGGGGTATGATGGCACTCATTCATCAAATGCCAGATACGCTCGCCAATAAAATTGCAGCAGGGGAAGTGGTGGAACGCCCTTCCTCTGTTGTGAAAGAGCTAACGGAAAATAGCATTGATGCTGGAAGTACGTGGGTGAAAGTTGAACTTGAAGAAGCAGGCCTTCAGAAGATTAAAATTATGGATAACGGTAGAGGGATGGACGAAGAAGATGCTGAGAGGGCCTTTCTACGCCATGCCACTAGTAAGATTAACGATGAGGGCGATTTGTTCCGTGTGCGGACGCTTGGCTTCCGCGGGGAAGCACTTGCAAGTATCGCGGCCGTCAGTCGACTTACGCTTAAAACTTCAACAGGAGAAGAAGCAGGCACGCTGCTTCAGCTTGAAGGTGGCGTACTAAAGCAAAAGGATAAAAGTGACGCGCGCCAAGGTACTGAAATCACGATTGATGATTTGTTCTTCAATACACCAGCTCGTCTTAAGTATATGAAGACGATTCATACGGAACTCGGTCATGTCACAGATGTATTGAATCGAATGGCGTTATCCTATCCTTCCGTTCGATTTGAGTGCTGGCATAATGGAAAGCAGCTATTCCAAACAAGTGGACGGGGAGATTTACTTCAAGTTATCGCTCAAATATACGGAATGAATACCGCCAAGAAGATGATCCCGATTCATAACGAAACACTCGACTTTACCATTTCCGGGTATATTGCGAAACCTGAAATCACAAGAGCTTCTAGAAACTACATTTCAACGATTATCAATGGGCGCTATATCCGAAATATGATGGTCAACCGAGCTGTTCTTGAAGGCTATCATACTTTACTGCCAATTGGCCGTCATCCTTTAGTCATCCTTGAAATCGATATGGACCCGATGCTTGTAGATGTGAACGTCCACCCTGCTAAATTGGAAGTACGGTTTAGTAAAGATAAAGAACTTCATGAAGCCATTGTAGAAGCAGTGAAACGCGCGTTTAAACAAGAGACGCTAATTCCACAATACGAACAGCCGAACAAGGCGAAGCCGAAGGAGAAAGAAGTAAGTGTACAAGAAAGCTTCTCGTTAAAGAGTGAACCTCAAAGCGAAAGGGTACCACGGGATTCTGTTAAGCAAAGAGACTGGAGTGAACAGGACGCGATCATCCAGGATGCACAAGAACGAGAACGAGAGGAAGCTCTTTCTCATTTGCTTTCGGTTGAACCATCGCCGACCCCTTCTCAAGCGGCGGAATCAAAGCAGGTGTATGCTCATCAAGATGTAGAGGATCACCCGCCTTCAACGGCAGAAGGGAATGTTACATCCTCTGTTGTACACCGTGTACCGACGATGTATCCAATTGGACAATTGCACGGAACGTACATCCTAGCTCAGAATGAAGAGGGACTTTACATCATTGATCAGCACGCAGCGCAGGAACGCATCAAGTATGAATTTTTCAGAGACAAGCTTGGAGCAACTGCGAATGAAGTACAAGAACTTCTCATTCCAATAACCTTTGATTTATCGAAGCAAGAAGCGTTATTGATTGAGGAGCATAAGGATGAGTTAGAAGCGGTTGGCTTGTTCTTAGAGCCATTTGGGGATAAGACGTATATTGTAAGAAACCACCCTCAGTGGTTCCCGAAAGGATTCGAGGAAGAAGTTATTCAAGAAATGATTGACCAGGTCTTACAAGACCAGAAAGTAAATGTGACCAATTTACGAGAAGATGCGGCGATTCTAATGTCCTGCAAACGCTCGATTAAGGCGAATCACTATTTAAATCACCATGATATGGCGCGATTGTTAAATGACCTGCGAGATTCAGAGGATCCATTTACGTGTCCACATGGACGACCAATTATCGTTCATTTCTCAGAGTATGAAATGGAGAAAATGTTTAAACGAGTCATGTAGCAAATCGCTACATGACGATACATAAAAGGTGGGAGTAGGATGAAACGAGAAACCCTTCATGAACGTGTCTATGCAATTAAGTATCTTCTTAGTACAGGCGAGTTGAAAGAAAGTGACTTGAGCGACTCCATTATAAGGGACCTTGAACGTGTGAAAACAAGTAGAGACGGGATTGTTGAAGAAGAAAGCGTTTCTGATGAACTAAGAAGTTTAGTAGAGAAGACGCTTGATGTAGAACACTAATAGGGCTTCATATTAAAGGAGAGGGTACAGTGTCTGAGATAATCCAACAGACTTCAAAACCAAGGACGAGGAGCACGATGAAGCAGGAGTTCCGGAAGCTCGGTTTGAAGGAAGGCTCGACTGTAATCGTCCATTCTTCCTTGTCGTCCCTAGGATGGGTTGTAGGTGGTGCGGTGGCAGTTGTTCAGGCACTAATGGATGTAGTAGAAGAGACGGGAACAATCGTCATGCCGACTCATACAGCTGAGCTCTCAGATCCATCCGAGTGGGCAAATCCGCCTGTTCCTGAATCTTGGTGGGCTACAATCCGAGAAGAAATGCCAGCCTTTCATCCAAGCTACACTCCAACATTCTATATGGGGAAGATAGCAGAAACGTTTCGGACGTTTCCAGGCGTTGTGAGAAGCAATCACCCGTTCGTTTCATTTGCAGCATGGGGTAAGCTTTCCGAGGACATAACAATGGACCATTCATTGTCATACGGGTTAGGGGAAGATTCTCCACTCGGGCGATTGTATGAATATGATGGGCAAGTCCTATTACTAGGTGTAGGCTATGATAACAATACATCGTTTCATTTAGGTGAACATCATGCTCCTCACCAGCAACAAATTGTCAGAAGCGCGCCGATTGAAGTAAGAGGTCAGCGTGTGTGGAAACGCTATGCAGATATCGAGTATAAGGACGAGTTGTTCGTACAAATTGGACAAGACTTTGAAGAGCATCACCAAGTTCGAACAGGGATGGTAGGCTCAGCCACAACTAAGCTCTTTGGTGCAAGAGATGCAGTTGATTTCTGCCAAAGTTGGTTGCGTGAGAAAGATGAGATGACTATAAAGAGGTTAATTGAACTAGAATCCTAAGCAATAAGGGGACTCCTGTCACAAGGGGTCCCCTTTTATTTGTCTTAAAGTGATTCCGTTTTCCTGGCAATTTCAAAGTTTATGTGGTTAATAAATCCTAAAAAACGAGGTTAATCTATAAACCTTTCATACAAAAGTCCGATAATAAGAGGTGGATAAAGTAGTATAAATACATACAAATAGGAGAAATGAAAGTGAATATAATCAAATGGAGTATGAAAGTTATAGGTATTCTGTCTGTGTTAGGTGTAGTCGCATATAACGTCATTGAAGGAGAGGAAATCTTAACGATACATGAGGAGTCTTCTTCTTGTATTAGTTTGTGTGGTTCTACTCCTGAAGATGAGGCCATTGTCTCAATCGTAGTACCAGATCAGTATCGCGATATAGAAGAGAGTTTATACAACGAGCTCCCAGAGAAAAATGTGATGAACCGTGACCACAACGAAACGGGCGTTACTGACCGAACAACAGCCATGATTGAACCCGAAACGCTATCCACAGCCACGAAGCCCACAACCCCTGCCACTGTCATTACTGGTGAGAACGACAAGATGAAGACGCTAATGAGTAAACACTTGAAACTCCAAGGATTTACAGTGAAACTAGAAGTATCTGCACCAAGTCAAGAGACCCCTCCAACGACAACGAACGGCATTTCCGTTACACCAAATGAAGCTCAACTACAACAACTCACGAACGACAATACTAAAGACGATTATCCCCGCTATGTGGAAGCGATGCAGCAAGCCATCCACGAATACGATACAGAAAAGAATGTGTGGATGTGGAAATCAGAACCGGTTACGGAGGAAGCACAAGAAACGATCGTATTTCTTGCAGAACAACATGTTACCCACCTCTACCTAAGATTTGACCCGCACGTTTCAACAGAAGACTATGAAACATTTATCACATTAGCAAACGAACAGGAAATAACTGTGCATGCGCTAATGGGGAGCCCTTTATGGGGGACGAGTGAACGAAGTGATGATGCTCATAAACGAGTGAACCTTGTCGCTACTTATAACAGCAAAGTGAGTGAAAAGGCACAATTTGTAGGAATTCACTTTGACGTCGAACCGTATTCACTAGACCAATGGGATGTAAATAAGAAGGAAGCAATCAAAGAATGGCGTCAAGCGGCTGAGAGCTATGTGCCTTATGCAAGAGAGCGAGGATTTGTGGTTGGGAGTGCGCTTCCTTTCTGGTTAGATAATAAGGAAGTCAGTCAGTACGACCCAGAACTTTATAAAGACTTTATTGATTTAAATGATTATGTTTCGATTATGGCTTATCGAGATACGGCACTAGGTTCAAATAGTATTACGAGTATTGCAGACGGAGAAGTAGCATACGGAGGACGTGAGAAAGTGGAGATTGGGATTGAGCTTAAACCTTATAAAGTAGACTACGTATCCTTTAGTGGAAAGAGTCTAACAGAAACTGAATTGGAAACTGCGAAAGTCCGTCGTTACTTTGTAGAAGCCGAAGCAGCAGGGCTTAAGGGAATTACCATTCACGATTACACAGAATGGAAGAATAAACAATAGCCAGAAGCTTAATAAAATGAAGAACAACCCCAGTCTCTACTAGGAGATTGGGGTTGTTCTTTAGAAGGGAGCATCAACCTGTGTTTCTTAGGCCTGCTGCAATCCCGCTAATTGTAAGCAACACTTCCGTTGTGAGTTCAGTTGTTGGCTCGTCGACATTACGAAGTTCATCGATTAACACCACTTGTAAGAAGTTTAGTGGGTCAACGTAAGGATTACGTCTCCGTACGGATTCTTGAATCGTCTTTTGTTGGTCAAGAAGTGATTCGTCCAAGGAGATCGCTAACAGAACTCGTTCTGTGCGTTTGTATTCTTCCTCAATATTGTTGAAGATTCGTTCACCTAAGGATTGGTCTTCTAAGAGATTGACATATTCTCTTGCTGTCTGCATATCCGCTTTCATGAGAGCCATTTGTAGGTTGTCTATAGTAGACCTGAAGAATGGCCAATTGTTATACATGTTCTGCAGGCGTTTTAAATGCTCTTCACTTTGGTTCGCATATGCCTCAAGACCTGAACCTGCTGCATACCAAGCGGGCAGAAGATGACGGTTTTGGGTCCATGCGAATACCCAAGGAATGGCTCTTAAGTTTTCAAATTTAGCGTTATTTTTACGCTTCATCGGACGCGAGCCAATGTTTAGTCCGCTTAGCTCATTTAAAGGCGTGGCCTCATTGAAGTAGGTGAGAAAGTCCTTGTTACCAAAGACAAGTGATTGATATTTCTCTAACGAAACTTTCGCAATTTCTTCCATGGCTTCTTCCCAAGATTGTTCTCTATGGTGGGCTTGCTCTGATTCTTTGGAGATGTTCGCTGCCCCTTCAAGTAACGTTGAGGCTGCTTGTTCTAGACTGCGGTAGGCAATATCTTTCAGTAAATAACGAGAAGAGAGCACTTCGCCTTGTTCCGTGATTTTCACTCCATCACCTAGCGTTTCAACAGGTTGGGAGAGTAAACTTCGATTCAGAGGACCTCCGCCACGTCCAAGTGATCCCCCTCGGCCGTGGAAGAACTTAAGCCCAATTCCATAGCCTTTAGCCATAACATTAATTTCCTGCTGTGCTTTGTAAAGCTTCCAGTTAGCAGTTAATGTGCCCCCGTCTTTACTTCCGTCAGAGTAGCCTAACATGATTTCCTGTTGCTTGTTTCGCTGTTCCAATTGTTTACGATAGACGTCTCTTGTGAACAACGTTTGAAGAATGGAAGGCCCTGCAATCAAATCATCTACGGTCTCGAGTAGTGGAGCTACGTCTAAATCGCTTTCCACCGTACCGTCTTCATGAAGACGGAAGATGCCTGCTTCTTTAGCAAGAACGAGAACTTCTAACACATCACTCGCAGCTTCGGTCATGCTTATGAGGTACACTTCAATAGAACGCTTCCCGAACACTTTGTGTGCATTTCGGATTGTCTTGAACACATTCATCATCTTTCTAGTTTCGTCAGAGTAGTGTTCATCAAATAAAGAAACGGGTCTTGGGTCTTCAAGAATTGACGTGAGCAATGACACTTTTTCTTCTTCATTCAACTGATCATACTGACTGCATACTTTCGACTTCTGAAGGATTTCAGTAAGAGCCAATTCGTGTTCACCGCTATGATTACGAATATCAAGTGTTGCTAAATGGAAACCGAATAACTGCACTTGTCGCACAAACTTGTGCAAGAGTTTCAGCTCTCGACCATTTGGTTGGTGGAGGCGTACGCTTTCTTGAATGATCTTTAAATCATGAAGCAGTTCATCCGCGTGTTCATACCCAACGTTCGACTCCCCAACCTTATGAAGACGCTCTCGAATAATCGCGAACTTCCTGCGATACACTTCTTCTTCGACTTTCCAAGCGGTACCTTCTGGAAGGGTTGCTTCACCTTGTTCGATAGACTGTAATAGTTCGTCTGTAACTGTAATTCGGTTCGTCGAATGGCTGAAGCGTTTCATTAGTTCATTGACGATGCTTGTGTACTTCTCAATGACAAGCTTTCGTTGGCTGCGTAGAGTTTCCCACGTAATCTCAGGAGTTACGTTTGGATTCCCATCTCGGTCGCCACCAATCCAAGATCCGAAACGTAAGAAATTCGGAACGGTCCACTCCGTATTTGGGTAGGCTTCAGTAAGTGAATCCTCTAGCTCCTTATGTATATCTGGGAGCACATCAAAGAGGGTTTCATCAAAGTAATATAACCCATTCCGTACCTCATCCATTACGGTCGGCTTTCGTTTTCTTAATTCGTCGGTTTGCCAAAGAACGGTCACTTCATTGAAGAGACTCTCTTCTAGCTGTTCTCGTTCTGAGCGCGTTACGTAAGGGCTGTCCAATTGTTGAAGAAGCTCAGCAATACGCTTTTGAATTTCTAGCACCGAACGCTTCGTAGCCTCAGTAGGGTGAGCTGTTATGATCAGTTCTAAGGATAAACGATTTAACACGGTTTGGATATGTTCATCAGAGAAGTCATTTTCTTTCAAGGATTGAACTGCGCTTTGAAGAGAGAATGGCTGCAATCCGAAATCCTCACGTAGTTGATATTCCTTTCTTCTTCGTATTCGATGGTTTTGTTCAGCGATGTTCACTAGGTGGAAATATATAGAGAATGCGCGTATAACCTGTTGGCGCATCGGTGGTTTCAAGGCAGCGATTTCTTCTTTAAGTTGTGTGTACACTTCTTCAGAATGTTGCTCGCGTAGTTGCTTCGTTAATGTTCGAATCGATTCCACCTGGTCCAATAATTCTTGCCCGCCATGATGAACGAGAATCTCACCAAGCAGATGCCCGAGTGCATTTACGTCTCGTCGTAATAGTGATGTTGAGTCATTGACTGATTCGATTTGTGTAGACATGCGTTCACCTTCCTTGTTGTTTATTAGAGAATTGTCTTAATCTTTGAACTAATGGTATCACAGCTTCTGAAAAACAGGTAGAAAAGATGACAAAATAAGATGAATTATTAATTATTTATCTAATGTTGATATAATAGAGCTCCTTCCATTCTGCAACGAAGAAGGAGCGCTTTCTTTACTATTCCTCGTCTATGAAGAAGGATTCCCATTCTTCGTCTGGTTCATTTGATTTCGTAGTTAAGTGAGTAGTGGCAGACAAATCTAACAAGCCATTTCCTTCAATAACGGGTGAATACCCAATTGAGCGTGTATGCTTTATTAATTGCGCATACAACTCAGGTTCTGTTAGTTCACGATTGAACTCATGGCGGCCTTTTTCAAGAAGTAAGGCTGCTGCTCCGGCTGCATGTGGTGTAGCCATTGATGTACCAGATAAGGTAGCGTAGCCTCCATTTAAATAAGTGGATTCAATGTCTACTCCTGGAGCTACGAGGTCCACTTCATCGTTTGTATTCGAGAAGGAGGCGAGTCTCTGACGTTTATCGATGGCTCCAACTTGAACGACTTCGTCATAATAGCCTGGATATAAGTATTCATTCGTTGAACCATCCCCATCCCCGTTATTTCCAGCAGCACAGACTACAAGGATGTTCGACGCAACCGCCTTTTTGATGCTCTTATGAAGCTTTTTATAATTCTGTCGTCCACCGAACGATAAAGAAGCGATGCGTACCCGTTCATTTCGTGGCCCTCGCCATTTAATGGCGTATTCAAGCGCTTGAATGATCTGATTGTAACTTCCCGCACCATCTTTATCAAACGCTTTCAGAATAAGAAGATTACAGTTCGGCGCGACTCCAGTTAACCCACGTTGATCTCTAGATGCTGCAATCGTGCCGGCAACGTGCGTACCATGTCCGTTGTCATCACGGTAGTCTGAGGGGCGACCACCTGAGAAGTTGTATCCACCTACAATACGATTCTTTAATTCAGGATGATGACTATCACAACCTGAATCAATGACAGCGATAGTTACGCCTTTTCCTGAATATCCTTCGTCCCAAAGTGGAGCGGCTTGAATCATTTCGATTCCATAGGGTGTTTTCTCACGGGAAGAAGACAATTCGATTACATCATGGGGGATTAAGCGAAAAGAGGCCATGTCAGCTCCTCTCCTTTCTTGGTGAAAGTCTCTATAGTACATTCAAGAGAGGAGAAAAGGTGAAGGAATTTTTAGAGAATTGACCTAGAAGATATTTCTTACTACTATAGTAAGGAACGAAGTAGCAACGAGAGAGTGATCGTATGAAGAAGAAAGTCATTGCTGTAGTCGGTCCGACTGCTGTAGGCAAGACAAAATGCAGCGTGGAGATTGCGAAGCGGTATGGTGAAGTCATCAGCGGAGATTCTATGCAAATCTACAAAGGGATGGACGTTGGGACGGCGAAAGTGACAGAAGAAGAAATGCAAGGAATCCGACACCATATGATTGATATTAAAGAGCCGGATGAGACGTTTTCAGTTGCAGAATTTAAACGAGAAGTTGTGAAGCATATCGAGAACATCCATAAAGAAGGGCGAATTCCAATTATCGCAGGCGGGACGGGTCTTTATATTCAATCCGTCTTATATGACTATGATTTCGCAGAAGAGAAGCGCGACCATCTTTATCAAGAAGCTTTGGAGGCGGCCATCGAACGAGACGGCATCGATATCCATTATGCTCGCCTTGAACGAATCGACCCTGATTACGCTGCTAAGGTACATAAGAACAATACGCGACGTGTCATACGTGCCTTAGAGGTGTATGATAAAACCGGACTAACGATGACAGAGTACGCCGAGCAGGAAACAGAGCGAGAATCACCATATGAACCCATATTGATTGGACTGTACATGGAACGAGAGCAACTGTATGATCGAATCAATCGTCGTGTAGATGCGATGATGGAAGAGGGGCTCTTAGATGAGGTGAGAGAGCTTATCAATCTAGGATATGAGAATGCACAGAGTATGCAGGCTATCGGGTATAAGGAATTCGTCCCATACTTTCAGGGCGAATCTACACTAGATGAGGCGGTTTCATTACTTAAGCGTAATACACGTCGCTTTGCAAAGCGACAACTGACATGGTTTCGTAATAAGCTTGATGTGCGTTGGTATGAGATGGATGAAGCCTCTCCAGAACAAACTTTTTCAACAATATTGCAAGACTTAGAAGGAATCATTGAGGGTGGAGACGAATAAGAGTAGCAGATAGATATAGAGGAGGAAGCAGTATGGCGCAAACTGTGAATATTCAAGATACGTTTTTGAACCAACTTCGGAAAGACCACGTGCAAACAACGGTATTCCTATTAAATGGGTTTCAGTTACGAGGCACAATTCGTGCATTCGATAATTTTACCGTCTTATTAGACGTGGATGGAAAGCAGCAACTTATTTTCAAACATGCCATTTCCACATTTGCTCCATCTAAAAATGTGAACTTAGATAAAGAGTAGGAAGAAGCGGGTGTCTTGTAGACACTCGCTTTTCTTATGGGCATTTGTCACAAAAGGGTGGGGCGTTGTGTATACTGCTTCTGTATAGGAGTGATGCTATGAGTGCCCAAGTGACGTACCGAAAAAACGGTCAAGTGAATGTCATGTTTAAAGAGGGGACCCCTCATTTTCATCTTGAAGAACCTCCAAGACCGGTCCAGACTCTACCTGGAAATCCATTTGAGCGGATTGAACGTGAATTTTCTGATGTGATTGGATTAGACGAACTGAAAGACACCTTAAAGGAGATTTACGCTAGTGTCTATGTTAGTCAGAAACGCCAAGCAGCAGGATTGAAAGCTTCTAAGCAGGTGTTGCATATGGTGTTTAAAGGCAACCCAGGAACGGGGAAAACGACCGTTGCGAGGAAACTTGCGAAACTATTTCACGAACTAAATGTCCTATCAAAGGGTCATTTTATTGAAGCGGAGCGGGCTGACTTAGTAGGAGAGTATATCGGACACACCGCACAAAAGACTCGCGATATGATTAAGAAAGCACTCGGAGGCGTGTTGTTTATTGATGAAGCGTACTCGCTCGCTCGTGGGGGTGAGAAAGACTTTGGTAAGGAAGCAATCGACACGATGGTGAAACATATGGAAGACCACCATAACGACTTTATCTTAGTTCTAGCAGGCTACCCGAAAGAAATGGATCAGTTTATGAAGTTAAACCCAGGCCTTCAATCTCGGTTTCCTATTGTCCTGCCGTTTGACGATTATTCCGTTGAGGAACTAATGATTATTGCGAAGCAGATGGCAGAAGAACGAGAATACGAGTTGTCGAAAGAAGCAGAATGGAAATTAAAGCAGCATATGCTAAATCTAAAGGCGGAGGAGAAGGAATTCTCAAATGGACGGTTCGTTCGGAATGTCATTGAACAATCAATACGTAAACACGCCATCCGAGTGATGAAGAGCAATTCCTATAGCCATACGGACTTGATGCTTCTAACAAGTGCAGACATCCATTATTCGTAAGAGCATGTCTACAAGGGTAGGCATGCTCTTTCGCATTCGCATTCTTACGGTTGATTTGATATGATGGTGAGATGAAACTATGAAAACGAGGGATTACCTATGGAAGAACGCGAACACGTATTATTAGCCGCTTGTCACTTTCCGAACCAAGACGATGAACATTTTCATTCATCGTTGGATGAGTTACGGGCTTTAACAGAAACAGCCGGAGGGGAAGTGATGAAGGTTGTCACGCAGAAGCGACCTCGTGCCCATCCGGCTTTATATATGGGAGAAGGGAAAGTTCATGAGATGCTTGAAGAGGTGGAGGCTCGTGACATTGAGCTTGTCATCTTTAACGGCGAGTTGTCCCCAAGCCAAATGAGAAACTTGTCGAATGAACTGGGTGGCATTCGAGTGATTGACAGAACTCAGCTTATTCTAGACATCTTCGCAGGACGTGCGGAGACGAAGGAAGGGAAGTTGCAAGTAGAACTTGCTCAACTCCAATACTTACTTCCTCGTCTATCAGGACAAGGTGCCTTCTTGTCAAGACAAGGTGGCGGTATTGGTACAAGAGGACCTGGTGAAACGAAGCTTGAATCAGACCGCCGTCACATCCAGCGTAGAATTACGGACATTAAACGCCGTTTTGAAACCGTTGTTTCTCAACGAGACCAATATCGTAAGCGGAGAAAAGAAAACAACGTCTTTCAAATTGCGGTTGTTGGATATACGAATGCCGGTAAATCGACGTTGTTTAACCACTTAACGAACAGTAAGTCTTTACAAGAAGACCAATTGTTCGCAACGCTTGACCCGCTAACGCGCCAAATTCAATTGCCAAGCGGATTTGAAGCATTGCTATCTGATACCGTAGGGTTTATTCAAGATTTACCAACTACGCTCGTCGCAGCGTTTCGCTCTACACTTGAAGAAGTAACAGAAGCAGATTTTATTCTACATATGGTAGACGCTTCTCACCCGGATCATGTTCAGCATGAGAAGACGGTTCAGAAACTTCTAGGGGACCTCGAGGCGGATCACGTTCCTCAGCTAACGGTCTACAATAAGAAAGATTTGTTATCGGCTGAGTTCATGCCATTGAACATCCCGTCTATTACAATTAGTGCCCTAGACCCAATCGATTACAAGCGTTTGTTCGAGAAGATTGAAACCGTCTTGAAAGAAGGGTGGGAGCCGTATGACGTATCCGTGCCAGCTTATGAAGCTCAATTGCTCCATCGCTTGGAACGCCATACCATTCGTACACTTCAAGAATTCAACGAAGAAGATGAAACCTTCCGAGTTGAAGGCTACATTAAACATGACCATCCGCTGGCTCACCAGCTAAAGAAATAGATGTATAAAAGGGGAACACACATGAACGACATCGATTTACGAGTCCTACAAGAAGAAGTAGAACTAGAACTAGCTCCACAACATAAACAAATCGACAAACTTGTCGAATACAACCAAGAGAGAGTGTTACACGCATTTCAAGCTCACGAAGTTGGGGACCACCACTTTAATCCAACCACTGGATACGGTTACGACGATATGGGACGAGACAAGCTCGAAGAAGTGTATGCGGACGTATTTGGAGGGGAAGATGCATTAGTACGCCCTCAAATTGTGTCAGGAACCCATGCAATCACTGTTTCTCTCTTTGGCATGCTAAGACCGAACGATGAGCTATTATATATGACAGGGAAGCCATACGACACGTTAGAAGAAATTGTCGGCGTTCGTGGAGAAGGAAATGGGTCCTTAAAGGATTTCCATATCGGGTACAATCACGTTGAGCTATTAAAAAATGGACAAGTGGACTTCTCTTCTGTGGAACGTGCAATGAACGAACGTACGAAAGTAATTGGCATTCAGCGCTCAAAAGGCTATGCGAATCGTCCATCGTTTACAATCAATGAGATTAAAGAAATGATAGAGTTTGTGAAAGGGATTAATCCTAACGTCATTGTATTTGTCGACAACTGCTACGGGGAATTTGCCGAAGAGGAAGAACCCCTTCACGTTGGTGCTGACCTAATGGCGGGCTCGCTCATTAAGAACCCTGGTGGGGGTCTTGCGAAGACAGGCGGATACATTGTGGGGCGTCAAGCGTTAGTCGAGCAATGCGCCAATCGACTCACAGCTCCAGGTCTTGGCAAGGAAACAGGAGCGACCATTCATTCCTTGCAAGAAATGTATCAAGGATTCTTCTTAGCTCCTCATGTAGTGGGGGAAGCAATGAAGGGAGCGACGTTTACTGCAAGGTTACTTGAGAAGCTTGGGTTTAAGACGTATCCAAGCTATGACGCCAAGCGTACCGATCTCATTCAGACCGTAACGTTCGATACAGCCGAGCAAATGGTAGCCTTCTGTCAGGCGATTCAAAAGGCGTCACCAATTAACTCACACGTAACCCCTTATCCTAGTGCGATGCCAGGCTATGAGAACGACGTAATCATGGCTGCAGGAACGTTTATTCAAGGTGCAAGTCTTGAATTAACAGCAGACGGCCCAATCCGTCCGCCATATACAGCATACGTACAAGGCGGTCTGACGTACGCACACGTTAAGATTGCAATTAAACACGCCGTTACACATATGCTAGGAAACTAGTTCGGAAGGGGGTCTATGACCGCCTTCCTTTTCAGTGTAAAAAGACCTAACATCTGTTGACACATATGCAATCATGGCATAGAATAACAGTAACTAAAGACCATGGTGAAGGAGGTTCAAACATATGGATGATTACACACGCAGAAAGATGCCTCTATTTCCGATTGGTATTGTGAAATCCCTTACAGAACTATCGGCAAGACAGATTCGTTATTATGAAGAACATGAACTTGTACAACCTGTTCGTTCAGACGGGAATAGACGTCTTTACTCATTTCATGACGTTGACCGTTTACTTGAGATCAAATCCCTTATCGAGAAAGGGGTTAACTTAGCTGGTATTAAACAAGTTCTTCTCATGCAAACACAAGAAGAGGCTCATAAAGAAACAGAGGAGCCGACGTTTACAACCCAGCAAGTTGAGAAAGTACAGCAAGAGCTCACTGAAAAAGAATTGCGTAAGATGCTTAAGAATGAAATATTCCAAGGCAATCAATACGGCAAAGCCTCGTTGCGTCAGGGAGAATTATCAAGATTCTTCCATTAATATATACCTACTAGGAGGAGAAATTCATTTATGGGCTCTAAATTTACACGAGAAGACATTTATAAGCGAATGGAAGAGGAAAACGTAAAGTTTATTCGTCTTCAATTCACGGACCTACTAGGAACCATTAAAAACGTTGAGATTCCTTACAGCCAACTTGACAAAGCATTAAACAATCAGATGATGTTTGACGGGTCTTCTATTGAAGGGTTTGTCCGTATCGAAGAATCAGACATGCTCCTATATCCTGACCTTGATACATTTGTCGTCTTTCCATGGACATCTGAGAAAGGGAAAGTGGCTCGATTTATTTGTGATATTTACAACCCAGATGGTACTCCATTCGAAGGGTGCCCGCGCTACAATTTGAAGCGTAACCTTAAGAAGATGGAGGAATTAGGTTTCTCTGCGTTTAACCTCGGTACAGAGCCTGAATTCTTCTTATTCAAGCTAGACGAAAAAGGCGAACCAACAATGGAGCTTAACGATCGCGGTGGCTACTTTGACCTAGCACCAACGGACCTTGGAGAAAACTGTCGTCGTGACATCGTACTTGAGCTTGAAGAGATGGGCTTTGAAATTGAAGCTTCCCACCATGAAGTGGCACCAGGCCAGCACGAAATTGACTTCAAATACGCTGATGCCCTACGTCACTGTGATGACATCCAAACGTTTAAACTAGCAGTTAAAACGATTGCTCGTAAGCACGGCTTACACGCAACGTTTATGCCAAAGCCATTGTTCGGTGTGAACGGTTCAGGTATGCACTGTAACATGTCCTTGTTTAAGGATGGCACGAACGCATTCTTTGATGAGAAGAGCGAAGAACAACTAAGTGAAACAGCTTATCAGTTTATTGCAGGTGTTGTGAAGCACGCAACGAACTTTACGGCTGTCACGAATCCAACAGTCAACTCGTACAAACGTCTCGTACCTGGTTACGAAGCACCTTGTTACGTAGCTTGGTCCGGTAAGAACCGTAGTCCACTAATTCGAATTCCAGCATCACGCGGCATGAGTACTCGTATTGAAGTACGTAGTCCTGACCCAGCTGCAAACCCATACCTAGCGATGAGTGTATTGCTAGCTGCAGGCCTTGACGGCGTTGAGAACAAGCTAACAGCTCCAACTCCAGTAGACCGTAACATCTACGTGATGGACAAGCAGGAACGCTTAGCACACGGCGTGCAAGACTTGCCAGCCACTCTAATTGAAGCCATTGAACTTCTTAAACAAGATGAAATCATGGTGAAAGCATTAGGTGAGCACCTATTCGAACACTTCGTTGAATCAAAAGAAATTGAATGGGATATGTTCCGTACACAAGTTCATCCTTGGGAACGAGAACAATATCTATCGACTTATTAATCTATAAGAAAACCCCCTTGAGGCATAGCTTCAAGGGGGTTTTTGTCTGCGCGCATAGAAGAGACGATTTATTTAAACAAACGATTCAACACTTTATTGCTAATCTTTCCTGCGACACTTCTGCCTGCGTGCTTCTTTAGGCGCCCTTTACGAGCGGCTGTGATTGTGTCGTAAATTCGAACAGCCTTATGCATCTTTGAACGTAATCCCATCATATGACCTCCTTGTCACAATGATTATCCTTATATACGTATTGACCGTTCTAACGTTTCGTTAAACAAGCTATAAAAAAAGATGCCGGCTTTAATCCGGCATCTCCATTAGCGTATTGTGCGGTATAACCCGATAACTTTACCAAGAATAGAAACATTCTGCACATAAATCGGATCCATCGTCGCGTTTTCAGGCTGCAAACGAATGTAGCGCTCTTCTTTAAAGAAGCGTTTGACAGTAGCTTCTTCGTCTTCTGTCATGGCAACAACAATTTCTCCGTTAGAAGCGGTCTGTGTACGCTTCACAATGACCATATCTCCGTCTAAGATTCCTGCCTCAATCATACTCTCCCCTTGAACAACGAGTACGAAAATCTCATCATCTGGTGAAGCAAGCGTATCTGGTAGAGGGACGTACTCTTCAATGTTCTCAATAGCTGTGATTGGCATACCAGCTGTTACTTTACCAATAACAGGGGCATATGTTGCTTCCCCTTTTGGAATCGGTACAACATTCTCTTCTTCAAGTTCTAATACTTCAATGGCTCTAGGCTTCGTAGGGTCGCGGCGAATATATCCTTTTTTCTCGAGGCGAGAAAGGTGTCCATGGACGGTGGAACTGGATGCGAGTCCTACGGCTTCGCCAATCTCTCGAACGGAAGGCGGATATCCTTTCTCTAGTACACGGTCTTTTATGAAATCTAGAATCGTCTGCTGTCGTTTTGATAGTTTTGTCATATTTCTACACCTCGTACATATCTTTTATTAACGTCATTATAGCATGGTAGGAAACTTTATACAAACATTCGTTCGTAAAAAATCGTTGACAAGAACGTTCGTTCGTATATAATAGGAGTCAAAGGGGAACAAAAGTTCTTATATTTTTGTGCGGAGGGGATCATATGTTTCATAAACAGTCTAAAGAAAGTAATCTAAAAAGTAATCTTGCCTATACGGCGATGTTTATTGGTAGCTTTGTATTGATGTATATTTCAATGGTCGCAAGTTAAGGGTTTACGATATTGCTAGTTTCTCTGTATGATAGTAAAAAAAGTAGAGGGAGCAACTATGAAAGCCATCATCTATTGTAGAGTCAGCACAGAAAAGGAAGCTCAAGTGTCTTCGTTAAAAAGACAAAAAGAAGAGCTTACCTTATTAGCAGAAGCCTATCAATTTGAAATCGTCGATAGTATAGAAGAACAGGCAAGTGGGTACGAGGTAGAGCGAGAAGGGATCTTCTCGATGTTAAGTACGTTTACAGCGAAAGAAGCTGACGTCTTACTCATACAGGATGAGACGAGACTTGGAAGAGGGAACACAAAGATTGCACTCTTCCATCAATTACATAAATTATCCATCCCTGTTTATTCAGTCTCGCATGGAGGCGAGCTACAGCTTTCGGAATCCGATTCTATGGTTCTTCAAATTGTCGGTGTTGTAGAGGAATATCAGCGAAAGATTCACAACTTGAAGATTAAGCGTGGAATGAAGCGTGCGATGGACCGAGGGTTCGAGCCAGGTAAGAACTTATCCAATCAGCAGCTTGCAAAAGGGCGAGAGCGTAAAGAATTTCCGATTGAGGAAGTAGCAAGGTTACGAAAGAGCGGGTTAACGTTTGAAGATATCGCTGCAACGTTAAGAGGGATGGGGCATCCTGTGTCTAGGGCAACTGTCCATCGAAGATACAAAGAGTTCGTTTCACTTGAAAACGACGACCATGCACGTTAAGATATAGAAAGAGTAGACAAGCGTCTTTCCAATGACACTTGTCTTTTTTGTTCTACTTCTAAAGATAAAGGAGTTATTGTCATGTTATCTCAAGACAAACTAGACCGTATAAATGTACTAGCAAATAAATCGAAGAGCGAAGGCTTAACGCTCACTGAGCAGAAAGAACAAAAGAAACTTCGTGAAGAGTATTTGAAAAACGTTCGTAAATCCTTTAAAAATCATCTTCATTCCATGAAGGTTGTAGACCCTGAAGGAAACGATGTAACCCCTCAAAAATTAAAAGAGGAACAAGAGCGTAACAAGAAGCATTAAGCCATGGGCACACGACGACGTATCGTGTGTCTTTTTTTTATAGTCTTTTCGACATAGTTCTAAGTAGGATGACATAAATTATAGTTAGCGTATCACATTCTGTCTGTAATGGCTTGTCATCGTAAGCGATTCATTATAGGATTAAAAAGGTACATAGGTTTTTAGTTGAAAGGAGACTTTTTATGGCACAACAAAATGAAATGCAATCCATTAATACGATTCGAACGCTATCCATAGATGCGATTGAACACGCGAATTCTGGTCACCCAGGCATGCCGATGGGGGCAGCTCCAATGGCGTACACGCTTTGGACAGAGTTCATGAATCACAATCCAGCTAACTCAAGCTGGTTTAACCGTGACCGCTTCGTACTATCCGCAGGTCATGGCTCTATGCTGTTATACAGCCTGCTTCATCTTTCAGGTTATAACGTTAAGATGGACGATCTAAAGCAATTTCGTCAGTGGGATTCTCGTACGCCAGGACACCCTGAATACGGACACACAGACGGTGTAGAAGCGACGACTGGTCCACTAGGCCAAGGATTTGGTATGGCAGTAGGAATGGCGATGGCAGAAGCTCATTTGGCTGCGAAATACAATACAGCAGACCATGAGGTTGTAGACCACTTCACTTATAGCATTTGTGGAGATGGCGACCTGATGGAAGGGGTTTCTCAGGAATCCGCTTCTCTTGCAGCTCATTTAGGTCTAGGTAAACTTGTTGTTCTTTACGATTCAAATGATATCTCACTAGACGGGGACTTGAATCGTTCGTTCTCTGAGAGCGTAGAAGACCGTTTCAACGCTTATGGCTGGCAAGTGATTCGTGTTGAAGACGGCACAGATGTAAATGAAATTCGTCAAGCGCTTCAAGACGCAAAGGCTGAAAGCACAAAGCCAACACTTATTGAAGTGAAAACAGTTATCGGGTATGGTTCCCCGAACAAATCCGGTAAATCTGCTTCACACGGAGCACCACTTGGCACAGATGAAGTGACATTAACGAAAGAACATTATAAATGGGAGCATGAACCATTCCACGTCCCTGAAGAGGTCTATGCAGACTTCAAGGAGAAGGTTCAAGAACGTGGTGAAGCGTCTGAACAACAATGGAATGAGCAATTCGATGCGTATCGTGAAGCGAATCCAGAATTGGCTGAAGAACTGGTTCGTGCCATCCACGGCGAGCTGCCATCTGATTGGGACGAAGACCTACCAAGCTACACACCTGGTGAAGACAAAGTAGCGACACGTGCAGCTTCTGGTGAGATGATCAATGCGTTATCAAACCGCATCCCAAATTTCTTCGGTGGAAGTGCTGACTTAGCAGGTTCCAATAAGACGGAGGTTAAAGGTGAAGAAGACTTTAGTCGTAACAACTACGCTGGCCGTAACATTTGGTTTGGTGTACGTGAATTTGCAATGGGTACCGCGTTAAATGGTATGGCACTTCACGGCGGTCTACGCGTATACGGCGGAACATTCTTCGTATTTAGCGACTACGTTCGCCCAGCGATTCGTCTTTCCGCGCTAATGGATGTCCCTGTTACGTATGTATTCACACACGATTCCATTGCAGTCGGTGAAGATGGCCCTACTCACGAACCCATTGAGCAGTTACCATCCCTACGTGCGATGCCAAACTTATCTGTCGTTCGCCCAGCAGATGGAGTTGAAACAGAAGCGGCGTGGAGACTTTCGTTAGAATCTCTAAATAAGCCAACTGCTCTTGTGCTAACCCGTCAAAACCTTCCTACATTAGAAGGTACAAGCTATGAAGGCGTGAAGAAAGGTGCATATGTTGTCAGTGAAGCAGACAAAGCAACTCCAGATGCGCTACTTCTTGCGACAGGTTCTGAAGTTCAACTTGCTGTTCGTGCAAAAGAAGCACTACGCGAGAAAGGCATTGAAGTTCGCGTTGTTAGCATGCCATCATGGGATCGCTTCAACGAGCAAAGTGACGAATACAAGGAAGAAGTCCTTCCAAGAACCGTTACGAAGCGTGTAGCAGTTGAGATGGCTGCAACACTAGGCTGGGAGCGTTATGTAGGTTTAGATGGTAAGGTAATTGGAATTGACCGTTTCGGTGCATCTGCTCCTGGTGACCGAATTATGGAAGAGTACGGATTTACAGTTGAGAACGTTGTGAAGCATGTAGAGTCTTTATTCTAAGAAACAACAGTGAAATGCGCTAAGCTAGTATAGCTTAGCGCGTTCTTATATGTAATGTATCCAATTCATACTTAGTAGCAACTCCGAACAATAAAAAAAGGTTAAAGCTGTAAAAAACAGGGTACAAGACTAGAAATTAGGATACAAGAGGCATCTACTATTCGACAAAACTTTCTTGCCTACCATGACGCTGTTTGACACACCTCGCATACTAGACAGGATACAATGTCTCTATGTTAGGAGGGGACAACCTATGCGTGAATATTCGATTTACTGGGTTGAAGAAGAGTTCGCCTATCACTACTTTCACAAAACGAGTGTACTCTACGATTTTTTCGCAAGCTACAAAGAAAACCCTCAACTAGACCAGATGAAAAGTCAATTTCGCTTCGTTACGAAATATATCCCACTTGAGCTCATTGTAGAGCACGTATCCAAACGCATTTCAAATTCGGTACACTTATCGTTTTATCCAGAACAATCCAAGCTAAGATTGAAAAAAGGGCATCAGAAGATTGAATTGATTCAAGCAAGTGGTCGAGAAATTAAATTGTATGCAGAGAATATTCATCAGGCTGAAGTACTGATCTTCGACTATTTACGATCGTTTCATCATTCGTTCTTTATTAGTGATGAAGCCTATAATCAATTTGGGTGGATTGCCCCTATTAAAAAAGAAGCAATCCTATGATGACGCTATTGTATTCTTCCTCTTGTTTTACTATACTGTATGGGAGACAACATGAAGGAGGAAGTTTTGGCCATGAGTACTTTATGGGTAATTATTATTGCTATCATCGCATTAATTGCTGGCGTAGCACTTGGCTTCTTTATTGCCAGACGTTATATGATGAACTACCTAAAGAAAAACCCACCTATTAACGAACAAATGTTACGTACATTAATGATGCAAATGGGACAGAAACCATCCCAGAAGAAGATAAATCAAATGATGCGTGCAATGAATAACCAACAGCAACAGAAATAAACGTGAGTAAAGTCCTTCTTTCATTGGAAAGAAGGATTTTGTTATAGTTGGGCGTTTTCAGTTCATAGATTCTCCATTTTTTCCATTGATTCTTAATGGTATGATAGAAAGAAAGAATGATAGTTTGGGGGGTCTTTATGGGAGTAGAAGTAAATGTATTGCTTGCGTTTGGAGCAGGATTCCTTTCATTTATTTCACCTTGTGTGTTACCGCTTTATCCAGCGTTCTTGTCTTATATTACTGGGATGAGCGTACAAGAGTTACGAGATGATAATGGGATGGTCAATCGCCGCAGCCTGTTACATACAGCCTTTTTCTTACTTGGGTTCTCGGCGATTTTCTTTATGATGGGCTATTATACGACAAACTTCCTTGGGGAATTTCTGTTTCGGAATCAAGATCTAATCCGACAACTTGGAGCCATTTTAATTATTTTCTTTGGGTTTGTCATCATTGGGATATTTAATTTCAAGTTCTTAATGCGTGACAGAAAGATCACCTTTAAGAATCGTCCTAGTGGCTATGGAGGAAGCTTCCTTATAGGAATGGCTTTCTCGATGGGGTGGACACCTTGTACAGGGCCTATCCTAGCGGCCGTTTGGGCGATGGCTGCAACAGACCCGAACAGTGCATTTGGCTTGCTGCTTGCTTATTGCCTAGGGTTTTCAATACCATTTTTCATTTTGTCCTTCTTTATCGGCAAGATGGGATGGATCAAACGACACAGTCAACAAATGGTGCGAGGCGGGGGTTATGTCATGGTTGCCATGGGGTTCTTTCTATTCTTCGACTGGATGACTGTGCTCACTTCTTACTTAGCAGAATGGACTGGCTTTCAAGGTTTCTAAAACGTTTAGTGTAGAAATGTATGAAATTTTATATTAAGATGAGACTATGCTAAGTATATAGAAGGAGAAAACGCAATGAAGACATCAACTAATGACTTAATCTTAAGAACAACAACTACATTAATTGCCTTTATCCTCTTGGCATTTTCCATCTACTTGTTTCTAGCTGGACACAATGCACCAGGTGGAGGATTTATAGGCGGCTTGATGACAGGGGCTGCCATTGTACTGATGTACATGACGTACGGTTATGATGCCGTACAGAAGATTCTACCGGTTAATTTCCGTACGATGATTCCAGTCGGCCTTCTAATTGCCGTGTTGACTGGTGCTGGCTCTTTTGTATTTGGTGAGCCATTCCTTAGTCAGACGTTTAAGCATTTGCACCATGTACCGTTGCTCGGTGATGTGGAGCTTGCAACAGCGTTACTATTTGATTTAGGCGTATACTTAACGGTAGTTGGAATTACGATGACCATTATATTAACAATTGCAAATGACCAATAATCTTGTTTTGGTTTGGGGCATGGGTGAGACGTTCAACCATGCCCCTTGCAACATCTATGATGGTTGTGTACGTAAGCATCCTATAGAAAGTGTGAGTCAATTTGTTTGAGTCCTACATATGGTTTGTCTTAAGCACAATCGCAGCGGCCTTTATGGCAGTAGCCATGATTGTGGTGCGCCTCCGTGCTTCAAGAAAGCCTGCTTCAGTGAAGAAGATTATTCTACCGCCATTTTTTATGAGTACAGGTGCGCTCATGTTCGTTGTGCCCATCTTTAGGGTGACATGGGCCCAAGTGGGGGAAGCTTTGCTTGTTGGGATTATCTTTTCCGTTTTCTTAATCAAGACGAGCAAATTTGAGATTCGGGGCAAAGAGATCTATCTCGTTCCTTCTAAAGCGTTCGCAGCGATCTTATTTGGCTTACTTGCTCTACGTATCGTGTTAAAGATTCTCATCGGTCAAAGCATCTCATTTGGCGAAACGAGCGGCATGTTCTTTTTACTTGCCTTTGGCATGATTTTCACATGGCGGATTGCCATGCTTGTGAAGTATTTACAACTAGAGCGACAACTGAAACAGTCAAAGGACTTAAAAAGCTTTATGGCTCAAAAATAACCCTCTATGCTTCGGCATTAGAGGGTTTTTTCAAATAGTGGTTCATATGGAGTAAGGTCAATGTTCTTTTCATTTAATCGTTTGCGCAGAAATTTGTGGTCTCGAGGAGGGGTTGCAAGGATATACCCTTCAATGATGACTTCTTCTGTAATCTTCCTCGCATTCTTCTCTAACGCTACTTCACCAATCTTCCCAGCAATCTTATGACGAGCCACGTCCCGGAATAACTCTGGGACAGGAGAGACAAGTTCTTCTAGGAGTGCTTTCTCTTCTTCTCCCCACATGGAACGCGTCTGTTCTACATAGTAGGCTTCCCAATCGAGGATGGACTTACCATCATCTTTCGGTAAGCGCTTAAGGAATTTCCGGAACATAAAGTAGCCGCCGGTTGCCATCAACCCAATCATTACGACAATCCAGAAAAGTATGAAAATTGCAAAGGTCGTATTCATAAGCATCACCTTTTAATTTCTTCCAATATTACTTGTAGCATATCATACCTCGCCAGGAAGGTCTATCACTTGAAGAAGAGGTTTTCTATTGAAAAGTGTCATCTTTTCAATTCAAATTCATAGGTTAGAATTACAAGTTTGCCAAAAAGTGGACATTTTAATGAAAATGTTTCAGATTTTGTCTGTTTTTGTAGGGTGGCGTCTTGATGAAACCTAAATTAGTGGGATAAAATGTTACTATGTGTTGAAAGTGAGGAGGGCAAGGGATGAAAGAGAATTCAAAACAAGAACATAACAGCATGGAATCTACAACAGAATCAATAACTCAACAAGAACAATCGCCTCATCATCCAATAAAGAAACTTCCTCATGTACTGCTCGAATGGTTGGAGAACAACAGTTTTGATGCCGCAAGCGTCGTAAGTGAGGATGGGAGGATCCTCTATACCTCACCGGGCTATGAGAAGTTACTAGGGTATAGATGCGAAGAACTTCTGGGAGAACAATGCATGGATTATTTCTCCTCAACAGACCATGAGCGGTTACTGGAATTGTTATCAGGTGAGACGGGAACGTCGCGGATTGACATGCAAATGCGGAAGCGAAGCGGAAAGTATGTGTGGGTAGAAGCACGCTTTTGTAAGAAGTATTTAGAGGAGCTAGAACAGTCGGTAATTATCGCAGTGACTCGGGACATTTCAGATAAGAAGGAAGCAGAAGAAATGATGATTCGTTCCGAGAAAATGTCAATTGCTGGACAGTTGGCAGCAGGCATTGCACATGAGATTCGGAATCCGCTAACTTCATTAAAGGGATTCATGCAACTTATGAAATCTACTGCCTCAGAGGACACGCATTATTACGAGATTATGCAGGAAGAACTTGAGAAGATTGAGAATATCACCTCTGAGTTACTCTTTATTTCAAAGCCAATGACAAATGACTTGAGAGAAGAGAACCTTATTTCACTCATCCAAGATGTTATGACTCTATTATCCTCCCAAGCTTCTTTATATAAGGTGGACATTGAACTAGAGTATGACGACTCGCTGTCTTACAATGTGCACTGTGACAAATCCCAAATTAAACAAGTGTTTATCAACCTGTTAAAGAATGCCATTGAAGTGATGGAGAATGGTGGAGAGGTTGTCGTGCATGTGAAGCGCGCGCACAATGAATATGTCATTGATGTTGTTGACAACGGACCAGGTATACCACCAAATCTAATCCAGAAGATCAAGGAACCCTTCTTCACAACTAAGAAGAATGGAACTGGACTTGGATTGATGATTACAGGCGAGTTACTCGAGAAGCATAATGGAGAGCTAACCATTCTCTCATCAGAACATGAAGGAAGTACGTTCAGGGTAAGCTTACCCCTAGAATAGGAGGCCTAGAATAGTGGAACAAGCTGTCCAACATGAACTAATCTCATTTATCTATCATAAAATGTTATCGACATACCCTGAGCTTAGAGAACGATATTCTTTACAATCGTTACAACATATTAAGCAAGATATAGAGCATCATTTAGAATATCTGCTCTCAGCAGGGATGATTCACATGGATTCAATCTTTCTTGATTATGTCGACTGGGTAAACCGAGTACTGACCGCAAGAGGGATTGAGACCTATTATTTAGTGGACTGTTTTAAATGGATGGGCATGTACTTAAGCGATTGTAACAAGGAAGGCCATTATACGTATTCTATTTCTTTATTACATAAAGCGGTTTGGAATTTATCTAGCATACAAACATTAGAAAGATAGAAACCCGCGACAACCAGTACTAGTTGTCGCGGGTTTTGTCAATTATAGATCATGGGACGCATGGTTTTTCTGGCGACTGTGATTGCGATTTTTCACTTTATGGGAACCACTAAGGGGTTTTGGTTGTCCACTTGACTGTTGGTTGTTCTTCGGTTGGTTCTGACGAATATCTTTTGCGTCATTGCTTTCATATACTGGCATAGACGACGCCTCCTTTCGTATTGTTATCGTGTGTCTATTTAAGGGTGACTATTCACAAGTTCTATGTATGTTCTCCTTCGAAAGAAAGAAAACTAACTCCAAGAAACTAAAGGAGGAGCAATATGCCATATCACAAAAATAAACAACAAGCATTCCAAGCGGCCCAACAAGGGTATGCACAAGCTATTGATGCGAACGAAAAACGTGTAGAGAGCATTGAACAACCTCATTATGGACGTGAACTCGCACACCTCACAGAAGAAGTTCAAGAGGCGTATCAACAAATTGATAAGGCTCTTGAAGTGGCGAGTGAACATCAATACTCCCAATTGAAGCAGTTTCAACAAGACTTACAATCCATCATGGCAGAAATTGATAAAGAAAGCTGAGACCGATAACGGTCTCAGCTTTCTTTATTGATTCTTCTTACGCTTTTTGTTGTTTTGACGTTCTTCAGCTGATAGCGGTTGTTGAGGTGTTTCCTCATTGTAACCCGCACCCTTACCTTGTGCACTCGCATGGTTCATACCAGGTCGAACATGGTTTGCTTTTCTCGTTGTCATCACATCACCCCCTTAGCTATCATTAGTATTAGGAAAATTTTATCGAATTATTTTACTTATAAATCGTTTTCATTTACAATAAATAATGCAGATTCCAAACTTTCTGAATTGTATAAGAGGTTTGAAAGATGGGGGAAAAGGTTTAAAGACCTTACTTCACTATTATGACTGAGGGGGTATAGGAACATATGGCACAGCAGGACCACTATAAAGCAAGAAAACAATTTGAACTGAATGGCAACACGTACAACTATTATCAGTTAAAGGCACTTGAGAACAGAGGATATGGGAAGATTACACGTCTCCCTTACTCCATCCGTGTGCTACTTGAGTCCGTTCTTCGTCAATTTGACGGAACAGTCATTAAAGAAGAGCACGTTGAAGGGTTAGCAAAATGGGGATCTGAATCTAAAACAGTTGATGTACCGTTCAAACCATCACGCGTTATACTACAGGACTTTACAGGGGTACCAGCGGTAGTTGACTTAGCTTCTTTAAGAAAAGCGATGGTCGATATGGGCGGGGACCCACAAGAAATTAATCCTGAAGTACCGGTCGACCTTGTGATTGACCACTCTGTGCAAGTAGATAAATACGGCACAGAAGACAGCTTACGCGTGAACATGGAACTTGAATTTGAAAGAAATAAAGAACGTTATGAATTCTTAAACTGGGCTAAGAAAGCCTTTAATAACTATCAAGCTGTTCCACCAGCAACTGGAATTGTTCACCAAGTGAACCTTGAATACTTAGCTAACGTCGTACATGCGAACGAGAATGACGGAGAGTTCGAAGCGTATCCAGATACACTTGTAGGTACCGACTCTCATACGACAATGATCAATGGTCTTGGCGTACTTGGTTGGGGTGTTGGAGGTATTGAGGCAGAAGCAGGAATGCTCGGACAACCTTCTTATTTCCCAGCTCCAGAAGTTATTGGAGTTAAGTTAACTGGTAGCTATCCAGATGGCACAACAGCTACGGACTTGGCACTGAAAGTCACACAGAAACTTCGTGAGAAGAAAGTAGTTGGAAAGTTTGTTGAATTCTTCGGAGATGGCCTAAAGGACATGCCTTTAGCGGATCGTGCGACCATCTCGAACATGGCTCCAGAATACGGTGCAACATGCGGATTCTTCCCTGTTGATGATGAGACACTTCAATACATGAAACTGACGGGTCGCTCAGATGAGCAGATTCAGTTTGTTGAGAAATATGCGAAAGAGAATTCCCTTTTCTATGATGCAAACGATAAAGACCCAGAATATACAGACCTTGTAGAAATTAAACTGGACGAGTTAGAGCCGAACCTATCCGGTCCAAAACGTCCACAAGATTTAATTCCACTATCTGAAATGAAGAAGTCCTTTAATCAAGCGTTGACAGCACCTGCTGGCAACCAAGGCTTCGGTCTTACAGAAGAGGAGAAGAAGAAGGAAGTAACAGTGGACCACCAGAACGGGAAGAAATCGACGATGAAAACAGGTGCTGTGGCAATTGCTGCGATTACATCTTGTACGAATACGTCCAATCCTCACGTTATGATGGGAGCTGGGCTACTTGCTAAGAAGGCGGTAGAACGCGGATTAGAAGTTCCAGAATATGTGAAGACTTCACTTGCACCTGGTTCTAAAGTCGTGACTCGCTACTTAGAAGACTCTGGTCTTATGAAGCCCCTAGAGCAACTTGGCTTTAATTTAGTTGGTTATGGCTGTACAACGTGTATTGGGAACTCAGGTCCATTATCAGAAGAAGTAGAAGAGGCAATTAGTAAGAGTGATTTAACGGTGTCCTCTGTATTATCTGGTAATCGAAACTTTGAAGGCCGTATTCACCCTCTTGTGCGTGCCAACTACTTGGCTTCACCGCCACTTGTTGTTGCTTATGCATTGGCAGGAACAGTGGATGTCGATCTTAAGACAGAGGCAATTGGTACAGATAAAGACGGTAAAGAAGTCTATTTCAATGATCTATGGCCAACGAAGGAAGAGATTCAGGAGCAAATAAATGCAGTTATTAGTCCAGAAATCTTCCGCAAAGAATATGATGACGTATTTGATGCCAACGAAAAGTGGAATCAAATTGAAACAACAGATGAACCTCTATACGATTGGGATGAGAATTCAACTTACATTCAAAATCCACCGTTCTTTGAAGGGTTGTCAAAAGACCCTGAGAGCGTTAAGCCACTGAACAAACTTCGTGTAGTTGGTAAATTCGGCGATTCAGTAACAACAGACCACATTTCACCTGCAGGGGCAATTGCGAAAGATATGCCTGCTGGTCGTTATTTGCAAGAGAAAGGTGTTACACCAAGACACTTTAACTCTTATGGCTCTCGTCGAGGTAATCATGAAGTGATGATGCGTGGTACATTTGGTAATATTCGTATCCGTAACGAGCTTGCTCCAGGTACAGAAGGTGGCTTTACGACATACTGGCCAACAGGTGACGTACTCCCAATTTATGATGCATGCATGAAGTATCAGAAAGATGGGACGGGGCTTCTTGTCATTGCTGGACAGGACTACGGTATGGGAAGTTCTCGTGACTGGGCAGCAAAAGGAACCAATCTCCTCGGAATTAAAACAGTAATTGCTGAAAGCTTTGAACGTATTCACCGTTCCAACTTGGTTATGATGGGCGTTCTTCCGCTTCAATTCCAAGAAGGTGAGAATGCTGAAACTCTTGGACTGACAGGGAAAGAGACATTTAATGTAGACATTGATGAATCCGTTTCCCCTCATGATCTAGTTAAAGTGACAGCTGTAGGTGAAGATGGAAGTGTAACTGAGTTTAAGGTTGTCGCACGCTTTGATAGTGAAGTTGAAGTAGATTATTACCGAAACGGTGGTATTCTACAAATGGTTCTTCGAAATAAACTCGAACAGACTTCACACACTTCTTAATACAGTTAAGAAAGCAACAGCCTGTATCGGGCTGTTGCTTTTTTTCTTTACAACGAGTAAAGCAGAACGTACGATTAAACCAAAAGAGTGCTGGAAGATATAGGTTCGATATTTATGAGGCTCTAAAATATTTGTTGGGGTACGTAAAAAATTTGGCATAAAAAAACACGCAAGCTCCAATCTTTACTACACTTGAATTGACGAGAAACAAATCAGTAAAGGAGTTGCGTGTACGTGTATTCTAACATCCCAGTACCAGGACTACAAAGTGTAATTATCAAGAAAAGTGAAGAAATCGGTGGAGATTTTCATCTTTATGTGGAGGTTCCAAAGAAGAGTCATAAATGTAAGTCGTGCGGTGACTGGACACAACGCATTCATGACTATCGAACCCAAAAAATCCAACACCTTAAACTCTTCGAACGGACAACGTATTTGTTCTATCGAAAGCGCCGTTACGCCTG